>NZ_JBGNYC010000020.1:0-74913 GCF_051844275.1 Cellulosimicrobium sp. CpK407 | reverse complement strand
ATCGGGCACGAAACCAGGCCTCTACCTGGGCTGACCACGCCTCTACCTCGGCCTACCAGGGCTCTACCTCGCGCAACCCTGGCTCTACCTCGGCGGGGCGGTGGCCTCGATCGCGGTGCGGAGGCCGTCGGCGGTGACGCGGCCGCGGTAGCGGACGCCGTTGACGAACAAGGTCGGGGTGCCTTGGACTCCCAGGGTGAGGGCGTCGGCGTAGTCGCGCTGCACGGGCGCGGCGTACTGCTGGGCGGCGTCCCCCACGACCGAGGCGCCGTCGAGGCCGAGCTCCTCGGCCCGGTCGGCGAGGACGGCCTCGCCGAGCTGGTCCTGGTGCTCGAACAGCGCGGCCTGCATCTCCCAGAACCGGCCCTGCGCCGCAGCGGCCTCGACCGCGAGCGCCGCGGAGAGCGCGTGCGGGTGGATCTCGAAGAGCGGGAAGTGCCGGAACACGAGGCGCACCTCGCCGCCCGACGACTCGACGACCTGCCGCAGCACGGGCGCGGCGGCGGCGCAGTACGGGCACTCCAGGTCGCCGAACTCGACGATCGTCACGGGCGCGTCCGGGTCGCCGAGCACGTGCGCGTCGGCGGGGACGAGCTGCTCGGCCGGGACGGGTGCTGCGGTCTGCTCGCTCACGCCGCCCAGCATGGCACGGGGCGGGCGCGTCGCACCCGGCGAGCGGACGGCGTCGTCCCCGCACCCCGGGCAGCCGCGGCGGTGCGTCCACGTCCGGGCCGTCGCCGATCAGCGATCGCCCGTCGACCGTGCGTGTCCGGTCGTTCCGTCACGCGAGGACGAGCGGCCGGTCCTCCCGGGCGCCGCCGGGGACCGGCTCGACCAGGCGGTCCAGGCCCGGCCCGGCGCTCTCGCGCCACCACGTGACGTTCCGGGCGTGGCGGGCGTACTCGGAGTCGGGGTCCGCCGTGAGGTACGCCGCGGTCTGGGCGAGGTACACGGCGTCGACGGTGTCCGGCGGGGTCGGGACACCGGCGAGCACGCGTCGGTCGCCGCGGAAGCGCGGGCGCGGGTGCAGGCGCTTGAGGAGGTTGAGCGCACCGAAGAGCAGGCCGGGGCGGAACCGGCACACGAACTCGTCCTCGTGGTGGAGCTGGGCGAACAGCCGGTGCTCGTCGAACGTGAGCCCGCGCGCGATCGCCTCGCCGACCATCCACAGGAGCGCGGTGTCGGAGAGCGCGCGGGCGCGGGCCCCGCCGCCGACGTCGCTGTGCCCGCCGGGGAACCACACCTGCTTGACCCGGGCGGCCATGGAGACGGGGACGTCCCAGAGGCACGGCTCGAACGTGATGCGGCGGTCGTCGATCGCGAGGGCCTGCCGGGCGCACTCGACGTCGGTCGACAGGCGCAGGTCGTGGAACCGGCTGCGCCGGCGCGACAGCCCGGGGACCCCGAGCGCGCCGACGGTGTCGAACACCCCGAGGAACGCGACGGGGACGTGGTCGTGGCAGTGCTGGGCGCGGAAGGCCGCGGCCTGCTCCGCCCGCTGGGCGGCGTCGCGCACGCGGTAGATCCGTTCGGCGTCGCACAGGTGGTCGCGCGCGAGGGAGTCCTGGGTGAGCAGCCCGACGGTCGCGACCATGCCGACGACGCTGCGGGCGGTGTACGCGCCGCGGCTGAACCCGAACACGTAGATCTCGTCGCCGGGCTCGTAGTTGAGCGCGAGATGGCGGTAGCCGGCGACGACGTTGCGCGTCAGCCCATACCCGAAGGCCCCGCCGAGCAGGCGGTCGACGAGGTAGCCCTGCGCCCCGACCCCCTCGACGGAGAACACCATCTGCTGGACGCCGTCCGGTCCGATGCCGGTGCGGACCGAGCGCGCGATCTTCTCGATGTTCGACACGCTCGCGTTCACCGGCGAGTTCCACGTGCCGTCGCAGCACAGCACCAGCCGCTTCATGGCCCCTCCCCACCTCGCCCCGGCACCGTCGCCGGGGACACCATCTGGGGAGGGTCCGGCGGGGATCGTGATACTTCGGTGAGCGTGTCCCCGCACACCCGGCGAACGGTCCGGGGGCACCCGCGGGGTGGCGTAGGTTCTGGCGGTGTGACCGTCACGAGCACCCCACCCTCCACCGGCCCCTCGGGCTACCCGACCGGGCGGGAGCGGCGGCATGCCCGGGGGACGGGTCGGCGCCGCGGCGTGTGGGTCGCGGTCGTCGTGACGCTGGCGCTCCTCCTCGGTGCCGCCGGCGGCGGGCTGGTCTGGTACCGGGGGTCGACCTACGACGACCTGGCCGCGCAGGCCACCACGGCGCAGACCCTGCTCACGACGTCCGACGGGAAGGTCGCCGACCCCGCGGTCCGGGACGCCCTCGCGGTCGAGGTCGACGACACGCGCGCCCTGCTCGGGGCGTCGTTCGTCGACCGGATGACGACCGGCACGACGGGCGCGACCGCGTCCCTGGAGCAGGCGTCGCAGGCCGTGCACGCCTCGATGCTGGAGCACGCGCGGGCCCAGGTCGAGGCGGCCCGCACGAGCCTCGCGCCCGTCCAGGAGCAGGGCGAGAAGATCTACGCCGCCACGGAGGGCCTGGGCGCCGACGAGGCGGTGCGCGCCCGGCTCCGGGAGGCGCTCGACGCGGCCGCGGCGACGGCGGAGACCGCCGGGGCGGGTGCGGCCGCCGACGACCTCGCCGCCCTGGAGCAGGCCGTGCTCGACCTGGAGGCCGACCTGGCGTCCGTCGCCACGTCGACCGAGGAGATGTCGACCGCGCAGGACGCCGTCTCCTGCCCCGCGCCGGACCAGGTGTGGGACCCCGACGGCGGACGCGTGCCGGACTCCGCCCTGGCCGCGATCCCGTGGTCGCCGTCGGACCGCGTGCGGGCCGACGTGCTCGACGGCCTCGTCGCGCTCGACGCGGCGTACCTCGAGCGGTTCGGCGTGCACCTGACGATCAACTCCTCCTACCGCACGTACGAGGAGCAGGCGGGCCTCTACGACCCGTCGTCGCCGATCGCCGCGCCGCCCGGCTGCTCCAACCACGGTCTGGGGTTCGCCGTCGACCTGGGCGGCGGCGTCCAGGCGTTCGGCACACCTCAGTACGAGTGGCTCAAGCAGAACGCCGAGGCCTTCGGCTGGACGCACCCCGACTTCGCCGAGCCGGACGGCCGCGTGCCCGAGCCGTGGCACTGGGAGTCGGTCCTGGCCCGCGCGGACTCCTGAGCGGTCGCCCGACCCGCGCCCGCGTCGGTCCGCGCGACGGCGTCACCCCTCGCGCGCGTCGACGTCGACCCGGGTGACGTGCCCCGGCGTCGTACCGTCGCGCAGCCACGCCACGAGCCGGTCGACGGCGTCCCGCGGCCCGGTGGCGACGACCTCCACCGTGCCGTCGGGACGGTTCGTCGCCGCCCCGTCGAGGCCCAGCACGGTGAGCCGCTCGCGCGTCGCCCAGCGGAACCCGACGCCCTGCACGCGCCCGTGCACGACGGCTCGCAGGGCGACCGGCGCGTCGGGTGCCGCCGTCACAGGTGCACGTGCGCCGGGACGCCCGTCGACGACTCGATGTCGGACTCGGCGTCGTCCAGCAGCCGGTCCGCGAGCCGCCGCAGCGCGCGCCCGACGGCGATCTCGTCACCGATGAGCGGGACGTCCAGGTCGTGCGGGTCCCGCCGCGCGCGCCCGACCGTCCGCACGTGACCGGGCACCTCCGCGACCAGCACGGCCTCCGCCGTCGTGCGACCTTCCGACTCGACGACGCTCACCTGCACGCGCCACACCTTGGTCGAGCCGGCCCCGCTCCCGGCCTCCGCGCCGGGCACGTGCTCGACGTAGCTGTCCGACCCCGGGTAGACGAGCGTGCGCTCCCCCGTGTCGGTCCACTCGACGAGGTACGGGGGCGACCCGTCCTCGTGCCGCAGCTCGACCACCACCCCGTCGCGCACCGCTCCGCCGACGACCCCCGAGGCGGTCACGATCCTGTCCCCGACCGATGCCCTCATGGCTCCTCCTCGTGCCGCACCGCTCTTCCATCATGCGACCGCGGTGGGACCCCTGCACCCCCGGGGAGCCGGACGTCAGCCGCCGAGCTGGGCCCGCAGCGCGTCGGGGTCCGACGCCGGGAGCCGGCACACGAAGTCGGCGCACAGGTACGCGCCCGGTCCGCGGCCGGCGAGGAGCCCGACGCCGTCGACCGCGAGCGCCGCGGCGTCGCCGGGCGTCGCGCCGAGGAGCAGCGCGCCCGGGTGGTACCAGTCCCGCGCGACCTGCCGGAACGCCTCGCGGAGCTCCGGGTCCGCGACGAGCACGAGCTGGTGGGGCGGCTCGGCGAGCCCGACGGCGACGCGCAGCACCCCGGCCGCGCCGAGCGGGTGCTCGCTCGCCGTCGGCGACGCGGCGACGTGCGCGCGGGCGGCGTCCCGGTAGCGGGGCTCGCCCGTCGCGAGGTGGGCGAGCAGCGCGGCCCGCGCGGCGGCCGTCGTGCCGGACGGCACCGCGCCCTCCGACGCGTCCGCGGCGGCGCCCGCCGCGAGCCCGCGGCCGGTGAGCACGGGGTCGGTGCCCTGCGGGGCCCGCAGCTCGCCGTCCGCGCCGAGGGTCGCGTCGACGAGGCGCACGCCCTCGCGCACGTACCGGGCCTCTCCCGTCAGGCCGCCGAGGACGAGGAGCGCGGTCGCGAGCGCGCCGTGGTCCTCGAGCGTCGCGACGGCGCCCGACGCGACGCCCCCCTCCGAGGCCCGCACGAGCGTCCCGTCGGACCGCACGTGCGTCGCGAGGAGCCGGTCGGCGGCGGCGCGCGCCGCGTCGGTGAGGTCGGGCAGGTCGAGGTGGTGGCCGGCGCGCGCGAGCGCCTCGATCGCGAGACCGTTCCAGCCGGTGAGCACCTTGGTGTCGAGCCGGGGCGGCTCGTGCCGCGCCCGCTCGGCGGGCGGGAGCAGGTAGTAGCCACCCTCGACGCGCTCGCCGTCGACGACGGACTCGGAGTCCTGCGCGCTCGCGAACGCGCCGTCGGCGAGGCGCAGCACGCGCAGCAGGAAGCGCCCGACGTCGGCCGCGACCCGCGCGGTGCCCTCGCCCGGGTCCGGCGTCCCGGGAGCGGGCGCGGGCGTGCGGAGCGGGCCGTCCACCGGCCCGGTGCGCCGGAGCACGGCGAGCGTCGTCGCGGCCGAGAGGAGCTGGGCGTTGTCGTAGAGCATCCGCTCGTAGTGCGGCTCCGACCAGTCGGGCCGGGTCGCGTACCGGAAGAACCCGCCGTCGACGTCGCGCAGCGGGCTCGACGCCATGGCATCGAGCGTGCGGCCGGCGAGGACGAGGGCGCGCCGCGCGACCTCGGGGTCCACGACGGACGACGCCGCCAGGTCGAGCAGGAGCTCGAGCGTCGGCGCGACGGGGAACTTCGGCGCGCCGCCGAACCCGCCGTGCACGCGGTCCTCCGCGGCCTCGAGCCGGTCGACGACCGTCCGCGCATGGTCGGCGAGCCGGCCGACCGGTCCGTCGTCGGTCCCGGAGGGTGCGCCGGGCTCCCCCGGAGCGGCGACCGTCGTCGCCGCGGCGCGCGGCACCCCCGTCCGCCGCCCCGCGGCCGCGTCCCGGAGCGCGGCGCGGATCGTCTCCCCCGTCTCGACGGCCTGGTCGCGCCGCAGCTCCCACGCCTGCGCGACGGCGTCGAGCACGTCCCGGAACGCGGGCCGCCCCGCCACGGGGACCGGCGGCCAGTAGGTGCCCGCGTAGAACGGGGCGCCGTCCGGCGTCGTGAACACGGTGAGCGGCCAGCCGAGGTCCGACGTGAACGCGCTCGCGGCGGCGAGGAGGCTCGCGTCGACGTCGGGGTGCTCCTCCCGGTCGACCTTCACCGCCACGAAGCCGCGCGCGAGCTGGGCGCCGACCGCGGGGTCGGAGAAGCTCTCGCGCGCCATGACGTGGCACCAGTGGCACGTCGCGTACCCGACCGACACCATGACCGGCACGTCGCGGCGCCGCGCCTCCTCGAACGCCTCGGCGCCCCACGGGTACCAGTCGACGGGGTTGTCGGCGTGCTGACGCAGGTACGGGCTCACGGCGTCGGCGAGGCGGTTGACCATGCGCCCCAGCCTGCCAGGTGGCGGCGCCGCGGCGAGCGGAGTCCAGAACGGGTTTGTCTGCTACGTCCAGGACGTGCGCGCTTGTAACGTTGCGCCCATGCCCGGCCCCGAGCAGTCCGTCCTCCCGGCGGCGACCGACGACGACACCCACCCGAGCCCGCCGTCGCCCGCGCCGCTGCCCCGGCGACCCGTCCGGCAGGTGCCGGCGAGCGGCGACCGCCGGGGCCCGTTCACCCTCGGCGAGGTGCTCGGGCACGGCGGGTTCGCGCACGTCTACCGTGCCACGGACGCGGGCGGCGCGGAGGTGGCCGTGAAGGTGCTCACGGGCCTGCAGGAGGGCTCGCGCGAGCGCTTCACGCAGGAGGCGCGCCTGCTGGAGGCCGTGGGCGGACGCGGCTTCCCCGCGTTCGTGCGCTCGGGTCTGGACGACGACCAGCCGTGGTTCGCCATGGAGCTGGTACCGGGCACCACGCTGCGCGAGCAGGTCCGCGCGTCGGGCCCGCTGGACGGGCGGCAGACGCTGCGGCTGGCCTCGCAGGTCGCGGAGGCGCTGCTCGTGCTGCAGGAGCAGCACTGCGTGCACCGCGACCTGAAGCCCGCCAACATCATGGTCGACGGCGACCGCGCGGTCCTCATCGACCTCGGCATCGCCAAGCTGTTCGACACCGCGACGTCCACCCAGCCCGTCGGGACGCTCGCGTATATGGCGCCGGAGCTGTTCGCCCGGCGCGTGCACCCCCGCTCGGACGTCTACGCGCTCGGGCTGCTGCTGATCTTCGCGAGCACGGGCGTCGTGCCGGCGGACCTGAACTTCCTCGGCCGCGACCTCGAGGCCGAGGACCTCGTGCGCGAGGTGCCGGACGACCTCGTCGGGGTGCCGGCCGGGATGGAGCTCGCCCCGTCCCCGGCCGAGCTGCCCGAGATCGACCCCCACCTGCAGGACCTGATCCTGTCGATGACGCGGTACCAGCCGAACCACCGTCCCGCGCTCGAGAGCGTCGCCGCGGTGCTCCGCGCCCGGCTCGCCGGGCAGGTCGCCGACGACACCCTGCTCCTCACGCAGCGGATCGTGGCGGACGGCGCCACCGCGGCCGAGCGGGCGCTCGGCCCCGTCGCCGGGCTGTCCGCCGCGACCGGAGCACCCGTCCGGCCCGGGCCGCCCGCGGAGGACGCGCCGACCGGGACCGACGCCGTCGTGGGTCGGACCCGGGAGCCGTGGCACGCCCTCGTGTACGACGCCACGCTCATGAGCGTGCTCGCCGAGGTGCACGGCGACGGGTTCGACGGCGCGGCCTCGGAGGTCATCGCCGACCACGTGGCGAGCATCGGGGCGCACGTCGCCGACGGGCGGACCCCCGCCGAGCTCAAGGACTGGCTCTGGCAGGCGATGCAGTGGCAGGCCGCCACCCCTCCTGCCGGGCACCCGGACACCCTGCGCGGGTGGCGGGCGTACCGTCGCCCGCCGCACGTGACGCCGGCCCGGCCCGCGCCCGTGGTCCGCGTCGCCCGGCTGCGCACCGACGAGCCCGACGGCGTCCCGGGGCGCGGCGCGGCGGGCGGACGTGCTTGGCCGGTAGCCGTCCGGCGGGTCCCCACGCTGGGCCGACCGCCGTCGGGGGCGGCCCCCGCCGAGCCTGCGCCCGCGGCCGTCGCGGGGACCCGGGTGATGGACTCCCCCGACCTCGTCGCCACGCAGGTCGGGCGCCCGGTCCCACCGTCGGTCCCGCCGCGCCGGAGCCCGGTCCAGCACCTGGGTCCCACACCGCGGTCGGCTCGGCCGCGCATCACGGGCGCGGCCGTCACGAGCGCCCCGGCCCCGCCGCCCTCCGTCGCGCAGCAGACCGATCCCGCGTTCCCCGCGTCGCCGCAGCAGCCCGCGGCACCGACGGCCGGGGCGTCGTCACGCTCCAGAGCGTCGTCGCGGTCGGCAGCGTCCTCGCGGTCCGCGGCGTCGTCGCCCGTGGCCCGGTCCCGGATCGGGGGCGCGCTCCTGCGCGCGCTGCCGCGCCTGCTCGCGGTCCTGGCCGTGCTGCGCACGCTGTGGCTCGTGCCCGACGGCGCTGCCCGGCAGAGCGCGCCGCTCATCCCCCTGCCCCCGCAGCTCCTGGAGACCCTGCGCGTCTCGGTCGACCTGGCCCCGCTCGTCGACGGCCCCGTGCTCGCCCTGGCGGCGCTCGCGGTGGCCGTGGTGCTGCGCGTCGCCGGGCGGCGGACGTGGGTCTGGCCGTACGCGCTCCTCGCGTCCGCGTCCGTCGTCGCCACGGCGGTGCTCGTCCTGCGCGGCTGAGCAGCCGTCGCGAGACGGCCGGTACCAGGCGGCCGTCGGGCCGCCGTCGGGCCGCCGTCTGGCCGCCGTCGGGCTGGTGTCAGGCCAGCGTCGGGCTGGCGTCAGGCCGGCGTCGGGCTGGCGTCAGGCCGGCGTCGGGCGGCACCGCGCGGTGCCGCCCGACCGTGCCCGTCAGAGCGGACCGAGCACGTCGTCGCGCGACGCCACGAGGTCGAGCGCGGCGAGGACGCCGCCGAGCGCGCGCTCCTCGTACCGGAAGTGCGACTCCATGATCGCGCCCACGCCGTCGAGGTGACGCCCGACGGCGTCGCGCGACGCCTCAGGGTCCGTCGTCCGGTCGAGCGCGTGCTCGAGGTCGGCGACGAGGTACGCGATCATCCCGTGGTCCTGGCGCAGGCGCCGCAGCACGTCGGCCAGGTCGGGATGGCGACGCTCCAGCTCGGGGAAGAGCACGGCGTCCTCAGCGGTGTGGTGCCGGGTGAGCGCGGTGCAGAACCCCCGGCACCACACGAGCAGGTCCGTGGCGGGCGCCGGGTCGTGCCCGGCCCCCTGCGCCCCGCCGTCCCGTGCCGGGCGGTCGTGCGCTGCGACCCTCGTCCCGGCGCCGGGTCGCGCCCCAGGGGGCGGGTCTGCTCCGGGTCGCCGAGAGCCAGGCGGTTCGTCCGCCTCGGCTGCCGCCTCGCGCACCAGCGCCAACGCGCGCCTCAGCCGCCCGTGCACCGTCTGCATCTCGTCGTACCAGGCCACGAGCCTGGTCTTCTCGCCCTCACTCACCGGTGAGGAACGAGGAAAGGGTCCGTGCCGTCACGGCTCCCCCTTCCGGGTTCGGCGCCTCCATGCCTGACGTGGTCCGCCACCAGCACGCGACGCTGCGCGCGACCCTACCAGCCGCCCGCAGGGTCGCCCTGCCCGGGCGCACTGGTCGACGAGAACGACACCACGCGCCGTCGAACACGACCTGAAGGCCGCGAAGACGCTCAGAACGACCCTCATGTCGTGTTCGGCGGCCCCGGGGGGGACGGGTCATGCGTGGAGGCGGCGGAGGAATGTGCGGGTGCGCTCGCGCTGTGGGTCGCCGAGCACCTGATCCGGGGTGCCGCGCTCGTGGACGCGGCCCTCGTGGAGGAAGCAGACCTCGTCGGCGACGCGGCGGGCGAAGCCCATCTCGTGCGTCGCGACGACCATCGTGCGCCCCTCCCCCCGCAGCTCGGCGAGGAGGTCGAGCACCTCGCCGACGAGCTCGGGGTCGAGCGCCGAGGTCACCTCGTCGAGCAGGAGGAGCTCCGGCCCGTTGACGAGGGCGCGCGCGATCGCGGCCCGCTGCTGCTCGCCGCCCGAGAGCTGGTCGGGGTACGCCCTCACCTTGTGCCCCAGGCCGACCCGGCCCAGCATCTCGACGGCCGCCGCCTCCGCCTCCGCGCGCGCCCGCCGGTGCACGAGGCGCGGCGCGAGCGTCACGTTGTCGAGCACCGTGAGGTGCGGGAAGAGGTTGTAGGCCTGGAAGACCATGCCCATGCGCGCCCGGACCCGGTTGGCGTCGAGGCGCGGGTCGGCGACGTCCTCGCCGTCGAGCAGGATCTGGCCGTCATCGACCTCGTCGAGGAGGTTGACCACGCGCAGGAGCGTGGACTTGCCCGAGCCGGAGGACCCCACCAGCACGACGCACCGGTGCGCGTCGACGTCGAGGTCGATGCCGTCGAGCACCACACGCCGCCCGCCCGGGACGCCCGCGGCGGGGAAGGTCTTGCGGACCCCGCGGAGCGACAGCAGGTGGTCCGGGCCCGCGTCCTGGCGGGTCGCGGCGGGCGGCCGGACGGATGCGCTCATCGGATGTCCCCCGCCCCGCTCACGGTCGCGAGCGACCGGCCCCAGCCGCGGCGCGCCTGGTACGCGTCGACCGCCCGCGTCAGCGGGAACGACACGAGGAAGAACAGGATCCCCGCGACGACGTACGGCGTGAAGTTGTAGCTCCCCGTCGTGGCGATCTGCGCCGCGCGGATCGCGTCGACCGCGCCGAGCACCGAGATGAGGCCCGAGTCCTTCTGCAGCGAGACGAGGTTGTTCGCGAGCGGCGCGGTGACGTTGCGCACGGCCTGCGGCAGCACGACGCGGCGGGTCGTCTGCGCGCGGGTGAGGCCGAGCGAGCGCGCGGCCGCGACCTGCGACGGGTGCACCGACTCGATGCCCGCACGGAACACCTCGGCGAGGTAGGCGGTGTAGGTGAGGACGATCGCGAGCGCCCCGAGGAACGCGCCCGACGTCGGCAGCCACTCCAGCCGCAGCGCGGGCAGCCCGAAGCCCACGAGCAGCAGGACGAGCAGGAGCGGCACCCCGCGGAACAGGTCGACGTAGCCGATCGCGAACGCGCGCAGCGGGAAGAGCGCAGGGATGCGGCTCGTGCGCGCGATCGCCAGCCCGAGCCCCAGCAGCGTGCCGACGACGCCCGCGACGACCCACACGCGCAGGTTGAGCCACAGCCCTTCGAGGATCGCGGGCAGCGACGCCCACGCCATCGCCGGGTCGAAGAACGCGGTCCGCGCGCGCTCCCAGCCGGGCGCGTTGACGACGACGAGCACGACCGCCGCGACGACGAGCACCGTGCTCGCGAGCGCCACGAGGAGCGAGCGGCGGCGCTGGGCGCGCCGGAACGCCGCGCGGTCGAGCGCGAGCGGCGACGGCGTCCACGCGACCCCCGGGCCGCCGTCGGGCGTCCCGGCCCGCCCGGGCGGGCGCGCGTCGTCGGGCACGGTCACGGCCGGGTCACTCGAGGACGGGGATGTCGTCCGACTTGAGCCACGTCGTGCGCAGCTCGGCGAGCGTGCCGTCGGCCTCGAGCTCGTCCACGGCCTGGGTCACGCAGTCGGTCAGCGCGGAGTCGAGGTCGAGCACGAGCCCGTACTGCTCGACGACGCCCTGGTCCGGCAGCGTGCCGATGACCACGGAGTCCGGGAAGTACTCGGTCGAGGCCGCGACGCCCTGGTCGACGTCCATGACCATCGCGTCGATCGTGCCGGACTGGAGCGCCTGCATGCCGTCGCCCGCCGCGTTGTACGGCGAGATGTCCGCGTCTTCGCCCCACGCGGCCTCCGCGAGCGTGAGGCTCGTCTGCGCGGCCGTCACGCCGATGCGCGCGCCGTCGAGCTCGGCGAGCGTCGTCGCGCCCGCGTAGGGGCCGTCCTCCATGACGATGACGCCCTGGCGCGTCGTGAGGTACGGGCTGGAGAAGTCGACGGCCTGCTTGCGCTCGTCGGTGATCGACGTCTGGTAGGCGGCGACGTCGAACGGCTTCACGGCCGGGCTGATGATCTGCTCGAACGTCACGGTCTCCCAGACGACGTCGTCGGCCGAGTAGCCGAGGCGGTCCGCGACCGCGTAGATCAGCGCCGACTCGAAGCCCTCGCCCGAGTCGTGCTCGCCGATGTACCACGGCGCGTACGCCTCGCCCGCGCCGACGGTCAGCACGCCGTCGGTGAGCGTCGGGAGCGCGCCGGGCTCGCACTGCGCGGCGTCGCCCGAGGCGCTGCCGCTCGGGCTCGCGGCGTCGCCGCCGTCGGAGCCTCCCGAGGAACAGGCCGTCAGCGCGAGCGCGGCGACCGCCGTGACGGCGGTGAGGACGGCGGGACGGGGACGCAGACGGCGCATGGTGACCTTCCGGGTGTCGGGCGCCCTGGGGAGTCGTGGGCGCCGGCCACTGACGATAACGCCGGGCCGTGGGCCGTGGCTTCCCCCGGCCGCCCCGCGGCGGGGTGGGTCGCGTCACAGGCGACGTGGCGTCGGCGCGGACCGCGGCACGACGGACGGACCCGTGCGCACAACGAAGGCCCTCGATCATCAGATCGAGGGCCTTCGCCTTCTGAGTAGCGGGGGCAGGATTTGAACCTGCGACCTCTGGGTTATTTGAGGTGCTATATCCGCATAGGCCCTGTGAAGCCAGAATCGGCCCTGAACGCTCTCACATATGGAGGCCCCGCGCCGGTCACCCGCCACTTTTTCAACGTTGTCGGCGCGAGACCGATGTAGACGGCCGCCTCTGCTGTGGGCAGGGCAGCCCGCATCCCGCTGCCCGACGCCCCGTCCCCAGCCGGGAACTGACGCGACGGACGGCTGACACTCTCCGCGTCACTCACTCACCTCCACAGTCAGTCCAACGACAGAGCGACGGTGGAACATCTGTCGGCGGAGACGCACCTCAATGCCCCGGGCAGAGTCTCACGGCCGCGGCGCTCGCCTGCAGTCGAACTGCGCGACGAGCAGATGTGACTCATAGTCCGTGGACCCTTAGTCATCACAACGGTTCGCTTGACGACATGAGCGCTCCGGATCATCGCCAGGCATTTGGCGACCGGGTGCGGCAGTTGCGCCTGGATCGCGGATGGGCCTCGCAGGAGGCGTTCGCTCACCATGTGGGTCTCGACCGCACGTACGTGAGCGCCATTGAGAGGGGCCGGCGAAACCCGACCCTCGACGTGATCGTCAAGCTAGGCCGAGGACTCGACGCACACCCTGCCGACCTACTGGCGACCATCAAGTAGACCGGACCGTACCCAGGGCGGAGACGGGCAGTCGACCTCCCGCTCAGACGCGCATTTTCCGGCTGGTCGTGACCGCCTTGCCCGCGCCGCGTTGCGCACTTATGTAGACGGCCCGCAGATCAGCGCAACGGCTTCGCGCGCGCGGTCGAGCGGGATCCGCTCCTGTTCGATGCGTCGGTGACCGGCGTGGGACGCGTCGAGCACGCGCAGGTAGACCTCGCGCTCGCCCGCATGCAGAGTTTCGACCAACTTGGGCGTATCGGGCATCAGTGGCTTCCCGTGCTGGTCGTGGTCGGTGCCGAACTGTTCGAACTCGTCGTAAGTCGCCGGATCCATGAGGATCGAGTCGATGTCACGACCGAAGTCGGCACGGTAGCCGTCGAGAATCTCGTAGCCGTCCTTGTCGATGTCGCCCCAGTACACGACGACCGGTGCATCGCGGATCCAGGGGAAGGCCGCCGGAGTCTTTCCGCCCTTGCCCACACCCTCGACGGCGATCCCCCGGGCGAGAGCCGGGAAGTGGATCGCCGTGTCCTTGTTCTCCGAGATGACGACGACCTGGGGTGCGTACGCCGGCGTGACGCTGTCCCCGACCGTCGCCGAGTCGTGGACACGTCCGCCGGCGGCCCGGTGCTCGGGGTCGAGGTAGGTGAAGTGGATGCGAGCAGGGTGGGCGGGGAGAAGCCCGAGGTCATCGAGCCCTGTGAGAGCGAGCACGCTGGCACGGTGGTTCTGCAGCCACTTCGCGTGGACACCGGGAAGGGGCACCTGGCGCGGCGTGACCCCGAGGCTGACCCGTGCAGGGTCGTCGCGATACCACTGGGCGACTGTAAGGAGCAGCTTGAAGTCGACCGCGGAGTAGCCGTCCACGAGCCGGAGCACGCGCCCCATGTCGGGGACGCGTGGGAAGCGCCCGACCAGGACGGCGCACCGAGCGCGGGCACGCTGCAGCCGTTCCGGCCACTGCTCGCCGACGATGGCGGCCGCCTGGTCGATCGACTCGACGTGGACGTGGGTGGGAACGCTCTGCGTGCTCCCTCCCTTGGCCTGCCGCCTCTCATAATCGAGGACGATGCCATTGCTTCGCGCCCAGTCCTGCCACACGACGGTCTGTGCGTGAACGGCCGCGTAGTCGGACTTCAGGTCGGCGGTGGTGGGGCGTCCAAGGGGGAAGGCGTGCGGGAAGGCGCTCGTGTCCCCCACGACGTGCTCGTGCCAGCGGTTTGTCAGCCGTCGGCGGACGTCTCCAACGACGGTCTCCGGTGTCTTCATACCTCGCCCTCGTCGTCGACCAGCTCATGGACGAATGAGTAGCCCTTCGCACTCTTGGTGACCTCCAGGACGAGGTCCATGTAGGGCTCGAGACCGGTGACCTTGTCGAACGGTGCGCCGATGATGAGCTGGAACCCGAGGTTCTGCCAGGCGGTGACGGCGCGGCCGGCGAACTCGCTGTCGGCCTTGACGAAGCCCTCGTCGAGGAATACCGGGGCGAACCGAGGGCGGGCGCGCGTCTCGTCGCCGAGCTGGTACCGCAGGGCCGAGCCCACGATAAAGGCGACGAGCTCTTGGGTCTCACCACCGGACTTCTCGCCGAGCGAGTCGTGCATGGCGATCTCCTGCCCGTTCTCGTCGAGCACGACCGCGGTGATGACGACGTGCTGACGAACGTCGAGGTACTTGTCGCGCTTCGACGACGCCTTCGTAGTGCCCTCGGTCACCGCAATGCGGCTCATGAACTCCCGCAGGCGCGCGAACCGGGACTCGAGCTCCTTCTCCGTCAGTTCAAGGGCCAGCCCCGAGGACAGGTCCCGCAGGTCACGGCGGAACTCGCCCAACTCCTGGCTCTGGAGACGGCGGAGGTCGATCTGCAGCACGCCCTTGCCGCCGAACGGCAAGGTCCCCAGGATCCGGTTGATCGGTCGCAGGCGGTCTTCGATGTCGTCCAGCGCCGTGTCGAAGGTCTCGCTGAGCCGCAACAGGTCGTCACTGGACCAGGCGGCGAACTGGCGCTTCCAGGTGTCGCGGCGTTCGTGCAAGCCCTCGGAGCGGATCCGGTCGAGAATCTCGCGGTAGCCGTCGGCCGAGAGCACAGAAACACCGAGATTGGGATCGCGCCACTGCTGCTGGTACGCCTCGAACATGCCCTCCATCGCGTTGGTCGCCGTACGTACAGCGCGTTGCGCGGAGACGGCCTCGTCGCCCAGCCGACGGCGCAGGGCCTTGATGTTCGAGCTGAACGCGTCCAGGTTGGTGATGTCCCAGTTGCTCGCGAACAACGCGTCCAGGTAGGTCTGCTGCGCGTCGGTGACCGTGACCGTCTGTCCGTCCTCGATCGCGTCGATGGCGTCCTGGACGGTGTCTTGGAAGTCGCAGAGGCGACCCCACGTCTTGTCGAGCTCGGTGAGGCGGCTCTCGGCCAGGACCCTGGCGCTGTTCGCCTTGTCGTGCAGCGGCGTTAGCCGCTCTTCCTCAGCCTCCAGGGCGTCGAGGATCTCATTGGCCTCGCGGAGCCGACGGATCTCGACCTCGAGCTCGGCGATGCGCCGGTTGATGCCGAGGTGGTCGATCTCCGACCAGGTCGTGTCCTGGACGAAGACGTGGGCGGCCTTCTGTGCGCGCAGGTCGGTCAGGCGTGCCTGAATCGCCGTGATCCGCCCCCGCACGGCGACGATCTGCGGGTCCAACTCGGCCAGCTGGGTCTCGATGTCGGCGAGTCGGCGCTCGTTGGAGAACCCGATGATGGAGCCGTCGCCGGACTTGCCGTGCGCGCCCTTGTCGCCGTCACGGGTCTGCCCTGCAGGCGTGACACGTGAGCCAGGACCGTCGAGCGACGCGGCGTCGGCCACGCACAGGTGGTCGATGCCAGGGGCCGTGACACGGTCCTGGAGCCAGTGCGAGAAGGGTGAGTCCTTGAACGCGAGCTTGCCCGAGACGTAGGAGGGGTCGCCCCGCCACTCCTCGTGCTCGGCCAAGGTGACCGCCTGGAACCTGATGCGCGGGCGGATCGACACACCATCGATCGCCGAGGAGAGCCGATTGCGCGTGCGGCGGTCGACGAGCACCGTACGCGCGATACCGCCCAGGGTGGTCTCCACGGCCGTGCGCCAGTACTCCTCGTCAGGCAGGACGTCGATGAGCTCGGCGGCGAACGGAAGGTCCTCCATCGGATCGAGACCCGCGGCCTGAGCCATGCGGACGCGGGCGTCGTGCAGGCCCTGCGGGACCGCCCCGGCACGCCCCTGGAGGGACCTCCGCTCATCGAGGAGCTCGCGCTGCCTGGTGGTCAGCGGGGCGAGCTCCTCCTCCCGGACGGTCTCCTCCTCGGCCCGGAGGGCGGTCTCGCGCTCGTCGGAGCCCGCCAGGAACTCCGTCGCAGCGGCCTGCGCCTCGGCGAATTGCTCGGAAGTCTCAGGCACGACGAGGTTGATGGGCTCGGTCCGCGTCTGGAAGCGGATGTTGGCCTGGTAGACCGTCTCGCGGCTGCGCGTGAGGCGATCGATCTCCGTGCGACGCTCCTCGATCGCCGCACCACCATGGGCGTTCTTGTCCTTGGCGATCTGAGCCAGCCGCGCACGGAGATCGGCTTCCTCTGTCTTGGCCGTCTCGAACGCCGTGGTCGTGGAGCTGTGATCACGCCGGTTGTGGGTGACCGCCGTGTCGAGGAGCCCCCGTTCCGTGCGCAGTCGCCAGAGCTGGAAGGGCGACGACCCCGCGTCGTCAGCGCCGAACTGGGCGATGAGCAGCGCCTTGGTCTCCGCGTCGGCAAGGTCGTGCTGCAACCCGGGCAGCCGCTCGAGCGTCTTCACCTTGGCCGCCTCGTCGACCATCTTCGTGTAGGAGGCCTCCAGGTCCGCGAAGTGCGCCAGGGCATCGTCGGCGGCCTGATAGGTGATGGGCTTCTCGAGCACCATCTTCTTGTAGAGACCGTCGACGCGGCTGATCTGCATGCCGGCCTGGACCCGGGCGAGCAGACGCATGGCCTTGCGACCACCGTCTCCGCCGTCACCGATGCCCAGACGCGTGTGGATCGTGCTCTCGAACTCCCCGAAGCTGGTGTGCGTGAGAAGACCGGGGATCGCAGCCTTGAGCGAGCGCTTGTCGAAGTGGGTCGACGCCAGCGCCTCGAGGCGGGTCAGGTCGAGGTAGCCGTCGAAGGTCGCATAGGTCGTGACCACCTCACCGCCGAGCCGTGCCCCGGCCTTGGCGTAGTAGATGCGCGCGACGGTGTAGCGGCGACCGTTGTCGTTGACGAAGGTCCCGGCGATCGCACCCCAGACGGGGCCGCCGTCCCGGCCGCGCAACACCTCATCGCGCATCTCGTGCGAGCCGGCCACCCGGCTCTCGTCCATCTTGCCGCGCAGGTAGCTCAACAGGTTGCGCTGCTCGCTCGACCGCGCACGCCCGCCGCCAGCGTCGTTGGACGCCCCGTTGAACGGCGTGTCCGAGGGCATCATGAGCGCAATGTAGGCGTCGAGCACCGTGCTCTTGCCGGAGCCGCTCGCACCGGAGAGCAGCGTGGAGCCGGTGGAGAAGCGCACCTCGCGACGACCGTGGAACCCGCCCCAGTTGACCATCTGCAGGGCTTCGATGCGCCACTGATCATGGTCGATCACGGAGCCGGGCTGTGTCGAGAACAGCAGGTCGGTCGTCATGCGTCTTCCTCCTCGAGCTCGGCCAGCAGGTCGAGCTCGTCGTCGTTGTCGGTGTCGTTCGTGGCCTCAGCGTTGCCGTCCTCGGCCTCGGTGCCGTTCCGGGTCATGAGCCACGTCCACAGACTCCGCAGCTTCTCGATCGGCAGGAGGACCTCGATGATCGGTGAGATCCGGAACCGGTCGGGGTCCTGAGTCTTGAGCAGCACTCCCGCGGCGGCCAAGCCGTCGATCGCCTTGCGTGCGCGCTTTTCGTCCATTGCGCGGTGGGTGGCGTGCTCAGGGCGCTGGTCGGCCACCTCGTCGAGCAACACCTGGCGATCGACGAAGACCACGTCCTCACCCTCCTGGCGCTGAGCAAAGAAGCGCTGGCGCACGAAGACCATGACGATCGTCTCTTCCTTCGTGTGCGGCATGTCGCGCAGCAACGACGGCAGGGACTCGCCGGTGTCCACCACGGCCGGATACTTGAAAGCGACCTGGTTCTCACGGTCGAGGCGCAGCCGGAAGAAGAGCTCGTTGAGCCGGCTCTCGATGATGTCGGGGTTGTCGAGGAGCACGGCCCACTGCTCGGGGTACCGGTCGGCCGAGATATAGCGCTGCTTCAGCAGTGCATGGAGACACCGACGCTGCTCGGGGTAGAGAGTGCTCGTGTCCCCCTCGAACAGCGCGAGGCTGGTGACGTCGGCAGCGTCGTCCTCGGCATTGCCCTGTGTCTCGTCGGTCAGGCTGTCGGTCACCGTGCGTCTCCCTCGGGCTGCGGGCCGGTCGTCATCAAGGTTGATGTCGGGATCCGGAACCGGCGGACGCTGCCGTCGGGTCGGATGGCGGTGACCTGCTCACGCACAGACGGGACGAACTCGGCGTCCATCTGCGCGAACAGGTGGATGAGTCCGAGAATCTCGACGGGTCTACGCAGATCGGCGGGCAACATGTTGAAGAGCGTTGCGGCGGACTCGAGATCACCCTCGGCGAGCTTCGTCTCGATCTGCTCCCGCAGTCGTTCGAGCGAGGGCCCACCCTGCTGGCGGATCTCGGCCAGCGACAGGGACGCTGGTGCCTCGTTGGAGACGTCCTCAAGAGGTTCCGGCACGCGTTCGCTCGCGGGATCGAAGGTCTTGAGCCGGAGCATCGCCATGTCGAGGTTCTGGGGGATCAGATCGACCTCGACGTGGTCGCGAGGCCGGGCGGACTGCATCCATGTCCGCATCTCACTGTCGATGCCGCGCAGGACGGCCTCAAGCTCCCGGTTCTTGATGTGGTCGTAGTTCTCGATGTGCTCGCGCAGGGTCGCCGAGAGCCGCCGGCGCTGGTCGAGGACGTCGGTCATGCCCCGGCGGATCACGTCGACTGCCGTGCGCAGCTGACGCTGCTCGTCCGGCAGCAGCGTGCCGGCCCAGGGGTGGGCGAGGATCATCCCGAGGTCGGCACGCAGCCGGGTCAGCCAGTCGGGCTTACGGAATAGCTCCAGGGCCCCTTTGAACGCGCGCCCCTCGGGAGTCGCGGTCAGCAGGTCCTCGGACTGCTTGAGGTAGCTGTCGACCACCTCACCGACCGGACTCACCTCCTCGCGAAACCGCTTGGTGATGACGCGGTGCATCTCGCGCACGGCTTCCTCGACACGACGGAAGTCCGAGGGCAGACCGTCGAGTTCGCGCAGCACGTTGGCGAACTGCTCGGTCAGCTCGGCCTCGGAGGACCCGGGCAACTCCGCGCCAGACGCGAGCAAGTCGTAGTCGGCCTGCAGCCGGGCGATCTCCTCGGCCAGACGGCGCTTGCGCTCCTCGCGGTCCGGGTTCGCCGTGAGTGCCGCCTCCGAGACGACACGGCGCATCGTCTCGATGCGGGAGACCGAGACGTTGAGTTGCGTGCGCGTGGCACGGGTAACGTAGTCGAGAGCCTGTTTCGCGTCACCGGTCAGCTGGTAGGTCTCCTCACCGCGGCCCGGGTCACGGAAGAGCCAACGCTCACGCACCCACTGCATCGCCAGGGCCTTCCCGGTGGAGGCCGGGACCGTGTAGCCGCCAGCGCGGAGCTCGTCCAGGAGAGCGTCGACACGAGTATGGAACTGCTCGACCGGGACAGGCTGTCCGTCCTCGGGGAACGCGTTGGAGAACAGGGGCATCGCGACACCTGCGGACTTGCGGTCCAGCAACTTCAGCGTCGGGGTGTTGAGAGCCGCCTCGATGCGCGCAACGTCACCTTCAATGCTGCTTGCCATGCTTCGATCCTTCATTCCAGACCCGGTTCATGGTCAGTCCGTCGTCTGCTTGAGGGTCGCGAGTCCCCCGCCCAGACCGGCGACAGGTACCTCTGCAGTGCCAGCCCGATCCTCTGTGGCCATGGCGGGTCCTGGTCGGTCAGAATCCGTAGAGGTGATGACGTGCGTTGAAGGCCGCGGGGCCACCCTCGAGGATGTTCTCCGCGAGGGAGCGGATCGCGCGGTCGTCCAAAGAGCCGACACCCGCTTCCGATGGACGGCCGTGGCTCCCGTCGCTCTCGAGCACCACGATGAGTTCGGCGTCTCCGAGCACCGGCACGTTGGCATTGTGGGTGCTCGCGATGATCTGCCGCTTGCCCTTCAGCTCCCGCAGGTGCCTGACCACTCCCTTGTAGACGAAGTTGTTGTCCAGGTCGTCCTCCGGCTGGTCGATGATCAAGGGCGCATCGGACGCACCGAGCAGCAGGAGCAGTAGCGCGGTGGCTCGCTGCCCCTTCGAGAGCTGGTCGAGGCTCCGCAACCCTTGTGCGCCGTCGATCCTGAGCAGCACTTCGACCGCGGGGCCCACGGTGAGCTCCTCCAGCTCGCGCGCCAGCTCCTCGCCGGCCTCGGCAAGGTTCGACGACTGTGCGCCCTTGATGCCGAGCTCAGCGAGCGCACCGCCGCCGTCTCTGATCGCCTCGGCGAGTGCCTGCGGAGAGAACGCCGGATCCTGCACCGCTGCGACGATCTGGGTCCTCTGCCCGCTGACCCTCGCCTTGATGGCATCCATGACGTGGGAACGATCCTTGGTCGGCATCGGCCTGACCACCACGACGCCATCCGTCGCGCCGTTCGCTGACCGGATCGCCGCGTGCAGGCGCTCGGTGGCGGCCGTCTCGTGCGCACGGAGTTCGTCGAGCATGGCGGTGCGCTCGTTGAGCAGCTCCTTGATCTCCTCGGCCTTTGCCTTCAAGCGGGGCTTCGACGCCTTGACCGAAGTCAGTTCCGCCTTGGCAGCGATGTACTTCCCAGGATCGAGCCCCTCCTCGGCGAGCTCTCGGAGGACCTCGCCATAGTTCTCCCTCTCGCCGGTGGTCGCCTCGTGCCAGTCGACCCGCGCCTCTCTGATCGCGCTCTGTGCGGCCTCGATGGCGGAAGCGGCCTGCACGCCAAGATCGGTCAGTGCTTGGTGCAGACCTTCCAGGGCCGTCGTCACGCGTGACAGGCGCTCGGCCTGCGGCGCGCCGTCGATGTCATCGATCCTCGCAACAAGATCGGTCAGCGACGCGGACTTCCGATACTGGTCCAGAGCACGCTTGGCCGCATCCACGCGAGACAACCCCTCGCTGAAGGCGGCGTCGTCCAGTGCGAGCCGCTCGTGCCCGCGAAGCTTGCCCGGGACGTCGGTGCCCTGATAGCGATCAAGCTGCTCTTCGAGCCGCTCGGCCTGCGTCTGCTCGTCCTCCAGCTTCGTCCTGGCTTCCTCGGCTCGCCTGAGGTCTTCGCGGTTGACGCGCAGCCGCTCGCGCACGTCCATCAGCGCCGGGTCCTCTCCGTCGGAGCCGTCGAAGCGCCTGACAAGCTCGGCGATGCTCCCCGAGTCACCCGCGAGCTCCGCGAGCTCGTGCTGGCCGAACACCTCGACGGCTCCAATCGCGTCGACGGGCGTGAGCTTCGTGCGCTGGCCGGCAGAGTCGAGCACCACAGGAGGATGAGGCACCTCGCGTTGGATGGTGTAGCTCTGGACCGTCGGAGAAACGCTCTCGACCTCGACGCGCACGATCGTGCCGGCGTTTAGCACGTCGTCGACGATCGCCTTGTGGTCCTTGGCCATCTGAGCCGAGATCGGCCGGATGTCGAGCGCGTAGCGGATGCTCTCGATCACCGTCGACTTGCCAGCGCCCCGTCCGCCGATGAGCGCGGTCAGATCCGAGGAGATCGGCACGCTGACCCCGTCGAGGTATCCCCCAACCCAGGACACACTCTTGATGCATGGCCGCGGCGTGGATCGCGGATCACCGAGCGAGATTCTGGTCTCGGGTGTCCGCACCGCGAGCTTCAGGCTCTCGAGCGAGGGCGAGCTGACCTTGAACCACGTGCTCGCACCGGGATCCTGCAACTGACGTGGACCCATCACGTCGTCGGCATGGATCACCGCCAGAGGGTGGACGCGCTCGAATATCCCGGCCCCGTCGACGACTGCCTCCTGATCCTTCGCCGCCTCGACACCGGGCGAGACACCGATGACGTGAAGGTCCTTGTGCTGAATCATCGTCGCGAGCGGCTGGCCCGACCGGGTCGTCAGCAGGCCGGCGGGCTTCACGTTCACGTGGGCCGGGACAGGGAGTGCCCCAGCGGCGGTCATCCGCTCCATGATCTTCGCGTAGGGCTCGCCGGGCGTGCCGTTGTCGCAGCCCGGGTTGGCTCCGCAGCGCCCGATGGCCGCGTTGATCGTCGCGACGGGCGTCCCGGCCTCGAAGAGGACGAGGATGTGGATGCCCTCCGAAGAGTTCGCCTCGAACCCCGGGAGCGCGACGATGCCCCGGGCCTCGGCAGCGGCGATCAACTCCAGCGCAGAATCGACTCGCCAGTGGTCGGTGATCGCGATCAAGGCGATGCCCAACTCGTCGCACTTGTCGAGAAGGGCGGCGTTGTACGTCGCCTCGTCCGCAAAGAAGGTCTTCGGCGCGTTGCGGCCCTCGTACGTGAACGGGTTGACCTGAAGTGCAGCACGAATCCACTGCGCCCCAATGCCCATGCCGACGCTCCCCCAGTAGTCAGTCCTACGCCTCGGCGTCTGCACGGCGGCGCTTGGATGGAGCGTATCGGTGACCTACGACACCAGTCTCGAGACGCATGTTGTACCGGCGACGAGGCGCTCGGTACGGAGGCAGCGCACACCGGCATGTCATCTCGCACCTGTGCCCGTGGGCCGCGATCCGACGCAGGGACGCAGGCCGGTTTCCCTACGGAATCGCCAGTTCCGTTTTGAACCTAGGTAGCAAGTCCACACGAAACTGCGTTGCAGGGCCCACCCGCCAGCACCCTGCAGCACCCTCACCCGGATTTTCACCCCGGACCGAGCACCTCCCTGGAGGCAAAGCAAAAGGCCCTCTGACCAGGCATTTCGCCTAGCCAGAGGGCCTTCCCGTGGTAGCGGGGGCAGGATTTGAACCTGCGACCTCTGGGTTATGAGCCCAGCGAGCTACCGAGCTGCTCCACCCCGCGTCGGTGATCACTACTCTACGTGAGGTTCCGGACCAGGCCAAATCGGGTGGACGAGACGTGGGTCACGCCAGGACCTCGACCCCGAACGCGAACTCCCGCACGTCCCCCGGCTCCAGCCGGACGTCCGCCGCGCAGTCGGGGCGGTTGAACGCGTCGGTCAGGGTCTCGACGGGCTCGACCGCGACGGCGGCCCGCTCGCGGCGCGCCAGGCCGTCGCCCGTGTAGACGTGGACGAGCCCGCGGTCCTGCCACACGGCGAGCCCCTGTCCCGTCGCGGGGTCGCGCACGAGGGTCCGCGCGCGGCCGTCGGCGTCGGTGCGCAGGCCGCCGAACGCGTGGTCGAGCCGCACGCCGGCGAGCGGCAGCGGTCCGACACCGTCGATCGCACCGAACGCGTCCGCCCCCGCGAGCGGGAGCAGCCCGGCGTCGGTCACGACGGCGCGGCGCGCCGGGACCGTGAGCTCGAGCCGGTCGATCGTGTCGTGGCCCGGGACGCGCAGGTACGGGTGCCAGCCCAGGGCGACAGGTGCGGCGGTCGCACCGACGTTGCGAGCCCGCAGCGCGACGCCCAGCGAGCCCGAGTCGAGCACGTACTCGACCTCGAGGGCGAGCGCGAAGGGGTACCCCGCGTACGCGTCACGGGCGACGGACGCGCGCAGCACGACCGACACCGGTCGTGCCGGGTCCCCGTCTGCGGGCTGCGCGGGGTCCTCGCCCCGGTCGACGACCGTCCAGTCGAGCGTGCGGGCGAACCCGTGCATGGTGAGGGGCTCCCACGGCAGGACGGGGGGCACGCGGTGCCGTGCGCCGTCGAACACGTACTCCCCGCCGGAGAGGCGGTTGACGAACGGCGCCATGAGCGCGGACCGTGCGGCGTCGTGCGCGGCGACCTCTGCCTCGTCGGCGTACCCGTCGACGAGGTCCTCCACCTGCACGGTCCCGTCGGCCCCGCGCCACGGTGCGCGCCACGCGAGCACGGCGGCACCGCGCAGCGCCACGACGAGCTCGGCCCCGGACGGGTGGTGCAGGCGCGCCGCGGGGACGGCCGGGGTCGTGTCGCTCGCGACGCTGAAAGCATTGCTGCAAACCGTTGCAGATGTCACGAGGAGCGATCCTCCCGGTCGGCGCAGGAAATGACAACTCCGGCACGACGACGGGCGGGCCGGGACCCCCGAGAGGTGTCCCGACCCGCCCGTCGTGCGTCGCGCCGGCGCGAGGTCCTCGTCAGCCGCCCGACGAGTCCGTGTCGAGCGACTGCTCCGCAGCGAGCGCCGCCTCGAGCGCCTGCTGCAGCCGGTCCTGCGCCTCGCCGTAGGCGGCGAAGTCACCCTCCGCGAGCGCCGCCTGGCCCTCCTCGATGGCCTGCTGCGCCTGGCGCAGCGCCTGGTCGAGCTCGGCGCGGGCGCCGCCGTCGACCGTGCCGCCGTCGGCCGGCGGCGCGGGCTCCTCGGTGGCCGGCGGCTCGGTGCCGGGGTCCGTCGTCCCCGGGTCGGTGGTCTCGCCGTCGGCCGGCTGGTCCGGGACCTCGGTCTCGACCCCGCCGTCGGCGTCGCCCGCGTTCGCGCCCGAGTCGCCGCCGAACACCTGGTCCAGCGCCTCGTCGAGCGTGTCGGCGAAGCCGATCTCGTCACCGAAGGACACGAGCACCTTGCGCAGCAGCGGGAACCGCGTGCCCTCCGTCGACTGCACGTAGACCGGCTGGACGTACAGCAGGCCGCCACCCACGGGGAGCGTGAGGAGGTTGCCGTTGATGACGGTCGAGTCACCGCGCCGCAGCGCCAGCAGGCCGTCGGCGGCGGTCGGGTCGGTGTTGAAGTTGTTCTGCACCTGACCCGGTCCGGGGACCGTCGCGTTGCGCGGCAGCTCGAGGAGACGCAGCGTGCCGTAGTCCTCCGACCGCACTCCCGCCTCGTTGCCCGGCTCGGCGTCCACCGCGAGGAATCCCGTGAGGATGTTGCGGTCCGAGCCGCCGCCCGGGATGTACGTCGACATGAGCGAGAACGTCGGCGCCTCCTGGCTCGGCATCTGGAGCGTGAGGTAGTACGGCGGCTGCAGCGGCTTGACCTGACCGCTCGCCGTCGGGTCCTCCGGGCTGCGCCAGAAGTCCTGGCCGGAGAAGAACTCGTTCGCGTCGTCCACGTGGTAGCTCGCGAGCAGCGTGCGCTGCACCTTGAACAGGTCCTCGGGGTAGCGCAGGTGGCTCATGAGGTCGCCGGAGATCTCCGTGATCGGCTTGACCGAGCTCGGGAAGACCTGGGTCCACGCCTGGAGCACCGGGTCCTCGGCGTCCCACGCGTACAGGTCGACCGAGCCGTCGTACGCGTCCACGGTCGCCTTGACCGAGTTCCGGATGTAGTTCACCTGCTGCGGCGCGAGCGCCTCGACCGAGTTCGCCGCGACGAGCGAGTCGCGCGTCGAGTCCTCGAGCGACTCCGACGTCGAGTACGGGTAGGCGTTCGACGTCGTGTAGCCGTCCACGATCCACTTGACCCGGCCGTCCACGACCGCCGGGTACACGCGCCCGTCGAGCGTGAGGTACGGGGCGACCTTCGCGACGCGGTCGCGCGGGCTGCGGTCGTAGAGGATCTGCGACTCCTCGGTGACGCGGTCGGAGAAGAGGATCTGCTCGGAGCCGAACTTCAGCGCGTACAGCACCTTGTTCATGAACGACCCGACGCTCGGGCCCGCCTGGACGTCCTGCGTCGGGAAGGTGTTGTTGACCTGGCCGCCCTCGTCGTCGACGGGGTAGTCGAGCTCCCACGCGTCGCGGCCCTCGGGGGCGCCGACGATCGAGTACTGCGGCGCCTCCGGCGAGAAGTAGATGCGCGGCTCGTAGCCGCCCGCGTCGGTGAACGCGCCCGTCGACGGGATCGAGCCCTCGTAGAACGCCGGGCGGCCGTCGGGCCCGATCTGGTTGCCGTATGCGGCGACGACGCCGAAGCCGTGCGTGTAGACCGTGTGGTCGTTGACCCAGTTCCGCTGGTCGGCGCCCAGACCGTCCTGGTTGAGCTCGCGCACCGCGATGACGGTGTCGCGGCTCTCGTCGTCGATCGTGTAGCGGTCGACCGACAGCGAGCTCGAGAACTGGTAGTACTGCTTGTTCTGCTGGAGCTGGCTGAACGAGGGGCTGACGATCTCGGGGTCGAGCAGGCGGATCGACGCCGTGGTGTCGGCGTCCTCGCGCAGCGCGCCCGCCTCCGCCTCGGTCTTGGCGTTGTACTGCTCGGTCTCGACCTGGTCGATCCCGTACGCGGCCTTCGTCGCGTCGATGTTGCGCTGGATGTACTCCTCCTCGAAGTCCTGCGCGTTCGGCGTGACCTGGAAGCGCTGGACGACGCTCGGGTAGATGCCGCCGATGGCGATGGCCGACACGACCATGAGGCCCACGCCGATCGCCGGGAGGCGCCAGTTGCCGCGCACCGCCGTCACGACGAACAGCGCCGCGACGAAGAGCGCGACGACCGTGAGGATCGCCTTCGAGGGGATCACCGCGTGCACGTCGGCGTACGACGCACCGTCGAACTTGGCGCCTCCCGAGGTGAGGATCGAGTACCGGTCGAGCCAGTAGTTGGCCCCGATGAGGACGAGGAGGAGCGCGGCGGTCACCGAGAGCTGGACGCGCGCGGCCGTCGTCGTGCGCGGGCCCGCGTCGGAGCCGCCGCCGATGCGCAGCCCGCCGTACAGGTAGTGCGTCGCGACCGCGGCGATGCCCGCGATGATGACGACCGCCATGAGGAAGCTCACGACGAACCGGAGCGCCGGCAGCGTGAAGACGTAGAAGGACAGGTCGATGCCCCACTGCGGGTCCGTCGTGCCGAACGGGACCGAGTTGAGCGCGAGCAGGACGGTCTGCCACTGCGACGCCGCCGCCGCGCCGGCGAAGAAGCCGACGAGCGCGGGCGCCACGATCATGACGACCTTGCGCAGCGGCTCGATCGCCTCGCGGTACTGGTCGAGCGTCGCCTGCTCGGGCGTCGACGGCGCGTAGATCGGCCGGGACCGGTACGCGATCGAGAAGGACAGGAAGACGAGCCCGCCCATGACGAGGAACCCGCCGACGAACAGGGCGATGCGCGCGCCCCACTGCGTCCACAGGACGTTCGCGAAGTCGAGCTGCCGGAACCACAGCACCTCGGTCCAGAACTGGGCGAGCAGGAGCAGGAGGACCACGAGGGCGCCGACGACGGCGATCGCGATCCCGATCGGGCTCCGGCGCCGGGCGGGCCGCGCCCCGGGGGACGGCCGGCGGGGCGCTGCGGCGAATGACACGGTGGGTATACCTCTTCGGTCGTGGCTCGGGCGTGCACCGGGGTCAACGCCCGGTCCTCCCCCAAGGTTCCCACGGTCCGGGGCCTCGTGGGGGACGTCACGTCGGTCGCCGACCGTCCGCCGCCGGACGGCGCGATGGGGGACCATGGGGGCATGCCCCAGCCTGACGACGCCGCTCCCTCCCCCGCTCCCGCACCCGGCTCCGGCCCCGACCCGGTCGCGCCCGGCGGCCCGACGCCGCAGCACGCCCTCGCGCTCGCCGTCCACGAGATCGAGGTGCACGCGGCGGACGCCGGCTGGGACGCCCCGCCGCGGCTCTTCGCGCTCGTCGCCACGGCCGGCGCGCTCGCGGCGGACCCGACGCTCGCGGACCGCCTGCCGCCCGACGTCGTCGCCGCGGCCTCCGCGGACCCGCACCACCTGCTCTCGATCGAGCAGGAGGGCTTCGCCGTGGACGGCGACCTCGAGGACGGGCTCGCGCGCGTCGCGTGGCCCGCCACGGTCGACGGCGCCGCGCTCGTCGTCGAGCGGATCGTCCTGCCCCCGACCGCCGAGGAGGGCGTGCCCGACGACCCGGACGCCGCGCTCGACTACCTCACGTCGCACCCGGACCGGCAGGACGTGCGCCTCGCCGTCGGGGTGCTGCGGGACGGTCCGGCCTGGTGCGCGGTCCGGTCGCGCGCGCACGACTCGGCGACCGACGTCGCGGGCGGCCCGGACCTCGTCCCGGGACTCGTCACCGCGCTGCGCGCGACGCTCGAGGACTGACGCGAGCGGCGCCCGTCAGCCGCGCGCCTCGCACGTCGGGAGGGAGTCGCCCTCGCCCGCGCCGATCGCCTCCATGGCCGCGCGGGCGTCGGCCAGCGTCGAGACCGCCGCGACGTGCAGGCCGTCCGGCACGTTGCCCACGACCTCCGGGCAGTTGGCCTGCGGCGCGAGGAACCACGTCGCGCCGTCGCGCAGGGCGCCGTACAGCTTCTGTTGGATGCCGCCGATCGGGCCGACGTCCCCCTCGACGCTCATGGTGCCCGTGCCCGCGATGACGACGCCGTTCGCCTCGTCCTCGGGCGTGAGCTGGTCGACGATGCCGAGCGCGAACATCGTCCCGGCGCTCGGGCCGCCGATGTCTTCGATCTGGATCGACACGTCGACCGGGAAGTCGAAGGTCGGGTCGATGAACACGCCGAGCAGCGCGGTGTCACCGCCGTCGGTCGTCGTCACCGTGAGGTCGGTCTCCGTGCCGTCGCGCAGGACGCCGAGGGTGACGTCGGCGCCCGGGTCGACGGCGGCCAGCCCGTCGATGAGGTCCTGGTACGTCGGGACCGGGGCGCCGTCGAGCGCGACGATGACGTCGCCCGGCTCGACGACCCCGTCCGACCCGCTGTCCGGGACCGCCGCCTCGACCGTGAGCGTCGCCGGCACCTCGTACCCGAGCTCGGTGAGCGCCGCGACCGTCGCGTTCTCCTGCGAGGAGATCATCTCGGCCTGGCCCTGCTGCTCCGTCTCCTCCTTGGTGCGGCCCGTCGGGAAGACCTCCTCGACCGGACGCACGCTGCGCGACCGGTCGAACCAGCCCTGCACGACCTGACCGAGGTTCACCGGGTAGCCGGGTCCGCCCGCGACGGAGACCGTCGTCAGGCGCAGCTCCCCCGTCGAGTCGAACGTCTCGGCGCCCGTGATGGAGATGAGCGGCGTGCCGTCCTGCTCGCCGAGCGTGTCCTCCGTGGGCCCCGGCGACCGCACCGCGTAGGGCGCGGGCAGGATCGCGAGGCCCGCGACGAGCAGCGTCGTCGCGAGCAGGGAGATGCCGAACGTCAGGGACCGTCGGGTCACGGGCGGCGGGACGTGCTCGTCCTCCGTGAGGAGGGCGTCGAAGGAGGGGGCGTCGCTCACCGGGACATCATCCCCGAGGATGCTGGGATCTCCCTGCCGGCCGCGCCCACTCGTCCCGGGCGCTGCCGACCGGCACCCGACGGCGCACCGTCAGGGGCGGCGCGACCGCGCCTGACGCCAGACCGCCGCGGTCCCCAGGACCGCGACCGCCGCTCCCGCGGCGCCGAGGGCCGCCGCGTCACGACCGCCGAACCGGAGCCCCGCGACGCCCACCCGGCCGCGCACCTCCGCGAGCAGCACCTCCAGCGCCGCCGCGCCCGACCAGGCCGGCGTCCACCCGGCGTCGTGCAGGCGCCCGGCCGCGACCGACCACGGGTGCACGACGAACGCGAGGTCGCTCGCCGGCGACGGCAGCACCCCGACGCGGTGCAGCCGCTCGGCGGCGCCGAACGCGGTCGCGGGCGGGAGCTGCACCGTGCGCAGGCCGGCCGCCGCCGCCACCGTCTCGGAGTCCAGCGCGTCGGGCAGCCCGTCGCGCAGCGGGCCGGCCGTCAGACCGCCGACGAGCCCACCGTCGACCGCGACGCGCACCGCGGCGACGACGTCCTCGACGTGCACGAGGTGCCACGTGCGCTCCCCGCCGCGGACGGTGAGCAGACGCGGGGCCTCGAAGTGCCGCGTGAGGAGCGTGTCGATCCCCGGCCCGACGACGACGGTCGGCCGCACGAGCCCGAGCGGCACCCCGCCCACCGCCTCGCGCAGCGCGTCCTCGAACGCGGCCACGTCCCCCGCGAACCCCGGTCCGTCGTCGACGGCGACCGGGTCGTCGTCCTCGATCACCGCGCGACCGGGCGTCGCCCCGTGCACCGCGGCCGACGTCACGGCGACGACGTGCTCGATCCCCGCCGCGACCGCGGCCTCGCCCGCGCGCCTCCCGAGGAGCGCCAGCCGGGCGCGCTGCTCGGCGTCGGTCCTCGCGCGCGGCGCCCCGAACTCCCCCGCCGGGGCGACCACGACGAGCCGGCGCGCGCCGTCGGGCCACCCCTCGGGGTCGACGGGCGACGCGTCGGCGGCGCCCAGCCCGCGACGTACCGCGCCGGCGACCTGCCCGACGCCGACGACCACGACGGGCTCTCCCGGCGGCCTCACGGGCTCGGACCGGGGGGCCTCCCCCGGGTCGCCCGGCGGTCGTCCCCCGCCCGGGACCGCGTCGCTGCGCCGTGAGCGAACCCGGCCCTCGGACATGGCCCAGCCCCCGTTCTCGGCGGTCGATCGTGGTTACGGTGATCACCGACGCTACCGTGAGGAGTCGCCATGAGCAGCCTTCCCCCCGACCGCACGCCCGGACCGGACGACGACACGCCCTTCGACCCGCGGTTCGAGGAGCTGCTCCGCTCGATGCTCGGACCCGACGCGGACGAGGCGCTGCGCGAGCTGCGCGCCCGCGGCCTCGACCCCCAGGCGCTCGCCGCCGGGGGCGCGGCGGACCCCCAGCTCTTCCAGCACGTCCTCGCGCAGGTCCAGCGGCTCCTGTCGACGCCGAGCGACGGCCCGGTGAACACGGACGTCTCGCACGACGTCGCCCGCCAGGTCGCCGTCGCCGAGGGCGACCCCTCCGTCACGGCGGCGCAGCAGCGCGCCGTGACGGAGTCGTTGTCCGTGGCCGAGCTGTGGCTCGACGCCGTCACCGACCTCCCGCCGTCGGGCGGACGTGCCCAGGCCTGGAGCCGGTCCGAGTGGGTCGAGCACACGCTCCCGGCGTGGAACGAGCTCGTCGCGCCCGTCGCGGCGTCGGTGGCCGACGCGCTCGCGACGGTCCTGCGCGACCAGCTCCCGGAGGGCCTCGGCGAGGACCCGTCGGCGCTGCCCGGGGTCGGGTTCACGCTCCCGGGCCAGGTGCCCGGGCTCCCCGCCGGCGCGCTCGGGATGCCGGGCGACCCCGCGGCGCTCATGCAGCGCCTCGGCGCGGCCGTCTTCGGCATGCAGGTGGGCCAGGCGGCGGGGACGCTGTCGCGCGAGGTCTTCGGGGCCACCGACGTCGGGCTGCCGCTGCTCGACCAGCCCGGGACGGTCCTCCTGCCGACGAACGTCGAGGCGTTCGCCGAGGGGCTGGACGCCCCCGCGGACGAGGTCCGCCTGTTCCTCGCGCTCCGCGAGGCGGCCCACGCGCGCCTCTTCACGCACGTCTCGTGGCTGCGCGGGCACCTGCGCAGCCTGGTCGATGCGTACGCGCGCGGCATCACCATCGACCTGTCCGCGCTCGAGTCGCAGCTCTCCGACGTCGACCTCACCGACACGGGCGCCCTCCAGCGCGCCCTGTCCGGCGGCGTCTTCGGGCTCCAGAACACTCCCGAGCAGCAGGCCACGCTCCTGCGGCTCGAGACGACGCTCGCGCTCGTCGAGGGCTGGGTCGACGAGGTGACGGCAGCCGCGGCCCTCCCCCACCTGCCGCACGCGGTCCCGCTGCGCGAGATGCTGCGCCGCCGGCGTGCCGCGGGCGGTCCCGCCGAGCACACGTTCGCGACCCTGGTCGGGCTGGAGCTGCGTCCCCGTCGCTCGCGCGACGCGGCGGCCCTGTGGGCGCTCATCGCCGCGCAGTCCGGCCCGAGCGCCCGCGACGGCGTCTGGGACCACCCCGACCTCCTGCCCGACGCGACCGACCTCGACGACCCCGCGGGCTACGAGAGCCGGCGTGCCGTGACCCGCATCGAGGAGGCCGACGTCGACCGCGCGCTCGAGGAGATCTTCCGCGCCGCCGAGGGGACGGGGGACGCCGAGCCCCCGAGCAGCACGGCGGACGGCGCGTCGACGGACGACACGACCGACGACGGGCCGACGGACGCGGGTAGCGGCGAGCGCTGAGCCTCCGGCGCCCTCAGGGGCGCCCGACCCCTCAGGGGGTGCCGGACGACCCGTCGGCCGCGAGCCCGGCGTCTCCCTCGGGGGCGCCGGGCTCGTCGCCGTCGGGCTCGAGCTCCGCGTCCCGCGCGAACGAGAAGCCCTCCAGGAAGCCGCGCGCCCGGTCCGTCCGCGGGTACGACTCGAGCAGCTTCCAGAACCCCGGGCCGTGGCCGGCGTGGAGCAGGTGGGCGAGCTCGTGCAGCAGCACGTAGTCGAGCACCCACGAGGGCATCCCCCGCACGCGGGTCGAGATGCGGATCGTCCCGTCGATGAGGGTGCACGACCCCCACCGCCGGTCCTGGTTCCCGGACCAGCGCACGCTCGTCGGGTGCGCGCGGCCGTCGAGGTACTTCTCGGACAGCTCGACGGCGCGGCGCTCGAGCTCGTCGTCGGAGGGGCGTCGCCGCCGCTCGGAGTCGGCCAGGCGGTCGAGCATGCGCTGGACCCACTCCCGCTCCTGCGCGCGGGTGAAGCGCGCCGGGATCGCCACGATGGTGCGCTCGCCGTCGCGGTAGGCGCTCACCGTGCTCTTGCGTCGGCGGCTGCGCCGAACCTCCACGATCGTCTCCCGGACCACGCTCAGACCGTAGTGGTTCTCGCCACGAAACGGCAGGGGCCCACGCCGTGCGGTGCGGATTTCCGCACCGCACGGTCGAGCAGACGTCGCGGGGAGCTGTGCTGCCGGTCAAGGAACCGCCTGCGAAGCGTCGTCGAGGTCTGCCTGTGGACAACTCGGGTCGGGGGTCGCCTCCGTGCCACGCTGACCGCGGGCGGCCGAGCGCGCCGCCCGCCCCACGACCCGCGGAGGACACGTGCAGCGACGACGCGTGCTACGGCCCGAGGCCCCGCTGCTGCGGCGCGGCCCGGGCGAGGTGCAGGTCGGCACCGACCCACGGTGGTCGGTCCGGCTCGCCGGGCTCGAGCCCGGCGAGGAGGAGTGGCTGCGCGCGCTCGCGTCGCCGGCGGCCCGGCGTCCCGACGGGGACGCGGCCGGCCCGCCCACGGCGCCCGGCCGGCGCGCCGCGCTCGTCCGGCTCCTCGAGGAGGCGCACCTGCTCGTCCCCGCCCGTCGGCGACGCCCCGTCTCGCCCGCCCCGGGGAACGGCGCGGCGGACGTGGGCGTGCTCTCGGCGCTGCGGCCCGACGGCGCGGGGCACCGGGTCCTCGCGTCCCGCGCCCGGGCGACCGTCGCCGTCGTCGGGCTGGGGCGGGTCGGGGCCGCGCTCGCCGCGCACCTCGCGACGGCCGGGGTGGGCACGGTCGTCCTGGAGGACCGCGGCACGGTCCTCGCCACGGACGTCGGGGTGGGCGCGTACCGGCTGCGCGACGTCGGGACGCCCCGCGAGACCGCGGTGCGGCGGCTCGTCGAGGAGGTGGCGCCCGGGGTCGTCGTCACCGCGGGCACAGGCGCGGGCGCCGGCGCCCCGGTGGACGACCGGGTGACGGGAGCACGGGGCCGGGTCCCGGACGTCGTGGTCGTGGTCGAGCACGGCGCGGCGGACCCGGAGCGGGTCGGGCGGCTCGTGGGAGAGGGGGTGGCGCACCTGTCGGTCGTGGTGCGCGAGGCCGACGTCGTCGTCGGACCGTTCGTCCGGCCGGGCCTCGACCCGTGCCTGACGTGCGTGGACCTGCACCACGCCGACGCGGACCCGTGCTGGCCGCAGCTGGCGCGGCAGCTGCGCGACGGGCGCGTGCGCGCGGCCGAGGAGTCGTCGCTCGCGGCCTCGGCGGCCGCGGTCGCGCTCGGTCAGGTCCTGGCAGCCCTGGACGGGCTGGTGCCCCGCGCAGCCACGGCCCGCATCGAGATCCCTGCTCCCGATGCGGTGCCGCGGCTGCGCGAGACGGGTCGCCACCCGCGCTGCGGGTGCGACGAGCTGGCGCGCACGCCCCCGGACGGGGCGTCGCTCACCATGTCAGGCCGCCGTCGAGGCGCCGACTGACGCCCCGGCCTCGACGCGCGACGCCTCCTGCGCCTGGCGCTCGGCCTCACGGGCGAGCACCTCGGCCTTGCTCGGACGGCCGCGGCCGCGCTTGCGCGCGACGACGACGCCGTCCACGAAGACCTCGCCGCCCCAGACGCCCCAGGGCTCGCGGCGCTCGATCGCGCCGGCGAGGCAGCCCTCGACGAGGGGGCACGTGCGGCACAGGGCCTTGGCCTCCTCGACCTCGGCGGACCGCTCGGCGAACCAGAGCTCCGGGTCGTTGGTGCGGCAGGGCAGCAGGCCCGCGAGGAGGCGGTCGAACTCCGCGGAGTCCTGCTCGCCGAGGGGCGTGGCCAGCGGTTGGTGGGGGACCCAGGGGCCGGATCCGCCCTGGGCAGTGATGTTGTCGAGCAGCGCGGTGAGCCGCACGATGTCCTCCAGTGATGTCCTGTCGTGGGTGTGAACGTCGTCGTCACAGGACCTGAGGACAGCGGTCCCCGTCCGTAGGAAGGACGGGAGAGACCGGTGATCCTCATCGGCAGACGTGCTCTGGAGAACACGAAGGCCACGGGTCCGAGACGGACTCCGCGGCCTGGAAGGTTCTGGTCGGTCAGACCAGAGATGTCCTGGAGGCGGAGTCGGGAGCGGGGCGGGCGACGAAGGTGCCGCCGCGGTGCGCGGCTGCACGCGGACGGAGTCCTCCTGGCGTGCCCGTGTAGACGGACGCGTTATCCAGCAGGTTCGCCATGGCGATCTGGTTCTTCATCAGCTTTCCCACCCCCTCTCTCCGTTCGAGGCCCGCCTCCCGGCGCGCCCCTCTCCAACAGGACTCGTCGACCATATGTCGCGCGTCGCGGGACGCACAACTTATTTACGGGAATTTCCTCGACGAGTTTCTCGAACCCTCCTGGGAGCCCGAGAACGGCTCCCCGTCACCGTTCCGCGCGGCCTACGATGTCCAGGATCGTCGCGCCGTACCGCTCGATCTTCGCGGGCCCGAGCCCGTTGATGCGGGCCAGGGCGGCCGTGCTGGTGGGCCGGGACTCGGCGATCGCCGCGAGCGCGCTGTCCACCAGCACGGTGAACGCCGGCTTGTCCGTCTCCTGCGCGACCTGGCGCCGCCACTCGCGCAGGCTCTCGAACAGCTCGCGGTCGTACTCCCCCGTGAGCCGCAGCTTCGCCTGCCCGGAGCGCGGACGGCGCGTGCCGTGGGCTCCCGGCTCGTCCGGCCACAGCCCGTCGAGGAACCGGGTCCGGCGCCGCGTCGCGCGACCGCCGGGGTTCCGCGACCGGGCGAAGGACAGCTCCAGGTGCTCGCGGGCCCGGGTGATGCCCACGTAGAGCAGCCGCCGTTCCTCCGCGATCGCCTCGTCCGTCTCGGCGAGGGAGATCGGCATGAGCCCCTCGCTCGTGCCCGCGAGGAACACCGCGTCCCACTCGAGGCCCTTGGCCGCGTGGAGCGACGCGAGCGTCACGCCCTCCACGGTCGGGGCGTGCTGCGCGGCGGCGCGCTCGTCGAGCTCGGCCACGAAGGTCGCGACCGTCGGCGCGGGCCCTTCGGCCGCCTGCGCGAGCGCCGCGACGTCGTCGGCGAGCGCGACGAGCGCCTGCGTGGACTCCCACCGCTCGCGCGCCGCCCCGCGCGCGGCGGGCGGCTCGGGTGCCCACCCGGCGGCGGCGAGGACGTCGCGCACCGTCTCGGGCATCGGGACGTCGGGGTCGGCCGACCGGGCCGCCCCGCGCAGGAGCACGATCGCGTCGCGCACCTCCTTGCGCTGGAAGAAGCGCTCGCCGCCCCGGACGAGGTAGCCGATGCCCGCGTCGGCGAGCGCCGACTCGAAGGCCTCCGACTGCGCGTTGGTGCGGTAGAGGACCGCGATCTCGCTCGCGCGCGTGCCAGCCGCGAGGAGCCGCGAGATCCGCTGGGCGATGCCGGCGGCCTCCGCCTCGTCGTCGTCGTACGTGGTGAACGCGACCGGGGGGCCGGCGGGCCGCTGGGCGACGAGCTCGAGCGCCTGGTGCGCGCCGCCCGCGCGCCCGGCGCGCGCGAGGAGCTGGTTCGCGAGGTTCACGACCTGCGGCGTCGAGCGGTAGTCCCGCACGAGCCGGATGACCTGCGCACCCGGGTAGGTGCGCGAGAACGTGAGGAGGTGGTGCGGCGTCGCGCCCGTGAACGAGTAGATCGTCTGCGACGGGTCCCCGACGACGCACAGCTCCTCGCGCCCCCCGAGCCACTGGTCGAGGACGAACTGCTGCAGCGGCGAGACGTCCTGGTACTCGTCGACGACGAAGTGCCGGTACTGACGACGCACCTCGTCCGCGACGCCGCCCTGCGTCGCGAGCATGTCGCCCAGCATGAGGAGCACGTCCTCGAAGTCGATGACCGACCGCTCGGTCTTCACGTCCTCGTACGCCGTGATGAGGCGCGCGACCGTCTGGTGGTCGTACCCGGCGGGGGGCTCGCGGTCGATCGCCTCGCATGCCCGGACGTAGTCGTCCGCGGTGACGAGCGAGACCTTGGCCCACTCGACCTCGGACGACAGGTCCCGCACCGCGACGCGGTCGACGCCCACGCCGAGGCGACGCGCCGACTCGGCGATGACCGGCGCCTTGTGCTCCAGGATGCGCGGCGGCGCGCCCCCGACGACCTTGGGCCAGAAGTAGCCGAGCTGGCGCAGCGCCGCCGCGTGGAACGTCCGTGCCTGGACTCCCGTCGCACCCAGCTCGCGCAGTCGGGTGCGCATCTCCCCCGCCGCGCGCGCCGTGAAGGTCACGGCGAGCACGCTCGTCGGGGTGTAGACACCGGTGCGGACGCCGTAGGCGATGCGGTGCGTGATCGCGCGCGTCTTGCCGGTCCCCGCGCCCGCGAGCACGCAGACCGGGCCGCGCAGCGCGACCGCGACGTCGCGCTGGTCGGGGTCGAGCGCGTCGAGGATCTCGTCGGCGGTGCGCAGGGACGGCGGGCGTGAGACCGGTGGTGTGGACATCACCCGCGATTCTCGCAGGCGTCGCCGACACGCGGGCGCCGGCCGGACACGGCCCAGGACGTCGGCGGGGGCGTCGGCGGGGGTGTCGGCGGAGCGTGGCACGGGCTCTGGACGGGAACAGCGCGCAGGCCGCCGGTGTTACCGTCACGACCGACCGCCCGCGGCACGCGCCGCCCGGAACCGCACCAGGAGAGCCCTCGATGAGCACCGCCCCGACCCTTCCCGACGCCGGCTCGATCGTCATGTACTCGACGAGCTGGTGCGGGTACTGCCGCCGCCTCAAGACGCAGCTCGACTCCGAGGGCATCGGCTACACCGAGGTGAACATCGAGGAGACGCCCGGCACGGCGGAGTTCGTGGAGTCGGTGAACGGAGGCAACCAGACGGTCCCGACCGTCGTCTTCCCCGACGGCTCGGCCGCGACCAACCCGTCGCTCGCGGAGGTCAAGCAGCGCCTCGCCGTCTGATCCCACCCCGTCGTGGGCGTGAAACGGGCCCGGTCCGGACGTCCGGCCGGGCCCCTTCCATGCCCACAACGCCTGGGGCGGTCAGGCGTCGGGGAGACGGTCGCCGAACCAGTCCTCGACCAGCGAGCGCGCGATGGACGCGCGGCCCGGGAGCAGCACCTCCTGCGCGCGCACGGCGGCGGCGAGCTCGGTGCGCGTGAACCACCGCGCGTCGGTGAGCTCGACGCCGTCGACGTGCAGGGCGGTCGTCAGCGCCCGGGCGGCGAACCCGAGCATGAGCGACGCCGGGAACGGCCAGGGCTGGCTCCCGCGGTAGGCGACCTCGCCGACGACGACGCCCGCCTCCTCCGCGACCTCGCGCCGCACCGCGCTCTCGAGCGACTCCCCGGGCTCGACGTACCCGGCGAGCGTCGAGAAGCGCCGCTCGGGCCAGTGCGCCGCGTGGCCGAGCAGCAGCCGCTCGTCGTCGCCCTCCCCGTGCACGACCGTCATGATGACCGCCGGGTCCGTGCGCGGGTACAGCTCCACGCCCTGCGCGACGCAGCGCCGCGTCCAGCCCCCGTTCTCAACCGTCGTCCGGCCGCCGCACCGGGGGCACCGGGTGTGGTTCGCGTGCCACGCCGCGAGCGCGACCGCCTCGGTCGCGAGGCCCGCGAGCGGCGCGTCGAGCCCACCGACGAGCTCGCGCAGCCCCGACCACGACCGCTCGCGCGCGAGCACGGCGAACGGGTCGGAGGCGTCGACGCCCTCGATGTCGACCTCCTCCGCGTCGGCGTCGTCGGGCAGGACGAGCGCCAGGTACGTCGTGCCGTCGCCCTCGCCGAGGAAGAGCCAGCGCGCCTGGTCCTCGTCGGCGGCGGCACCGACCTCGGCCAGGTCTGCCGGGTCGAGCAGCGCGACGCCGTCCGCCGGGCTCGGACCGGCGAGCGCGAGGCGGCCGCGGTGGACGAGCACGACGCGGGTCGTGTCCTCGCCGCGCAGCCTCCCCACGAGGTCGGGCTCGCCGCGGCGGTGGGCCGCGCGGTCCAGGACCGCGCCGTCGAGCGGGAGCGGGAGGTCGCGGAGGGCGGTCACGGGCAGCGTGCCCGACGACGGCGGGGTGGCGGGGGTGGTCACCCTCCGACCGTAGGCCACGCGACCGGCGTGGGTGCCCCGGGCGACGGGCGGGGAGCGACTACCGTGGTCGGGTGCCTCGCTCTCCGCTGACCCTCGCCGCGCTCGCGACCGCCGCCGTGCCGGGTCTCGACGCCCGCAGCGCGCTGGCCGTCGAGGACCCGGGCGACTACGACACCGCCGTCGTGACGGACGCCGAGGGCGCCCGGTGGACCGTGCGCGCCCCGCGCAGCCTCCAGGCCGGGGCCGCCCTCGAGGCCGAGGCGGAGCTGCTCACCTCGCTCCAGCTCTACGCCGACACCGGCGTGCTGTCGTTCGCGGTGCCCCGCATCAGCGGGACCGCGCTCCTGCCGGAGGGCGGCCGCGCGATCGTGCACCCGGCGCTCGACGGGACGACGCTCGACGTCGACGCGCTGCGCCCCGGGCCAGGGCTCGCCGCCGACCTCGGTCGCGTCCTCGCGTCGATCCACGAGCTGCCCCGCACGATCGTGGACGACGCGGGGCTGCCCGGGTACGACGTCGAGGAGTACCGCGCCCGACGGATGGCGGAGCTCGACGAGGCCGCGGCGACCGGGAAGGTGCCGACGACCCTCCTGCGACGCTGGGAGACGGCGCTCGAGGACGTGTCGCTGTGGCGGTTCCAGCCGGTCGTCGTGCACGGGGACCTCGGCCCGGAGCAGGTCCTCGTCGCCCGCGGGCGCGTCGTCGCCGTGACGGACTGGGCCAGCGCGCGCGTCGCGGACCCGGCGGACGACCTCGCGTGGCTGCTCGTCTCCGCGCCGCCCGAGGCGATCGACTCGATCATGGAGGCGTACCAGCTGCGCCGGACCGAGCTCACCGACAAGAATCTCGTGGACCGCGCGCTCCTCGTCGGCGAGCTCGCGCTCGCACGCTGGCTCCTGCACGGCGTCCGCCACGGGCTCGACGACGTCGTCGCCGACGCGCTCGACATGCTCGCCGACCTGGACGACGCCACGCAGGACGCCGACGACTGACCCGGACGGGCGTCCCGGCACGGGTCGCCCGGAGGCGGTCCCGCCCGTCGACGGGTCGGCCGTGGGCCGGTCCGCCGCTCAGCCCGCCAGCAGCGCCTCGATCTCCGCCTCGCCCAGGAGCCGGCGTGGGCGCACGGTCTCGTCGGACGCGACGTAGTAGAACGCGGCGTTCACCTTGTCGAGCGGGATCCCCGTCCACCGCGACCACGCGAGCCGGTAGACCGCGAGCTGCACCTCGCGCACGCTGCGCGCCGCGGGGTCCGCCGGCGCCCGTCCCGTCTTCCAGTCGACGACCACGACGGCGTCCCGCGCCCCGCCGGCGTGCTCGGGCCGCTCGGGGAAGACCGCGTCGATGCGCGAGCGCAGCACCGTGCCGCCGACCGGGGTCTCGACGTCGACCTCGACCGCGACGGGGGTCCTGGTGGCCCACTCGGACGCGAGGAACGTCCGCTGCAGGGTCTCGAGGTCCGCGTCCGGGTCGAGGTCGTCGTCGTCCGCGCCGGGGAGGTCCTCGACGTCCAGGAGCGACGACGTCGTGAAGTAGCGCTCGGCCCACAGGTGGAACCGCGTGCCGCGACGCGCGTGCACCGTGGGCTCGACCGGGACCGGGCGCCGCAGGTGCAGCGCGTACTCGTCGCGGTCGGCCGCGAGACGCACGAGGCTCGACGCCGAGACGTGCGCGGGCAGCTCGACCTCCCGGCCCGAGCGCTCGGCCCGCTCCGCGAGCAGGACCTGGGCGAGCGCGACGAGGTCGCGTCCCTCGGCGTCGACGAGCACGCCCGTGGGCGCCGTGAGCCCCGCGGGGCCGCTCCCGTCCGCGCGGGCGAGGGCGGCACGCTCGACCGCCGCCGCGGTGTCGCGCAGGACGGCGCGGGCCGACCCGTCGGGGGCGTCGTCCGGTGCGGGCCACTCCCCCGTGACCTCGACGTCCTCCAGCGGGTTGGTGTCGTCGGGCCCGGGCGGGGCCGACCAGCCGTCCGCCGCCACGACCCCGGACTCCACGAGCTCGAGGAGGAACGGCGAGAGCACGCGCGGGCGAGAGCCCGTCTGCCACCACGAGGCCGTGAGGTACAGCTCCCGACGCGCCCGGGTGAACGCGACGTACGCGAGCCGACGCTCCTCCGCGAGCTGGTGCTCGCCGCACGCCGCCCGGAACTCGTCGCGCCGCGCCACGAGCTCCTTGGTGTCCGACGCGAGGTCGTAGCGGAACTCCGGCAGGTCGGCGGCGTCGCCGCGCAGCGGGTACGGGAGCTGGCTCACGTCGGTCAGCCAGCCGCTGTCCGCGCGCACTCCCGAGGACGACTGCGCCGTCGTCGGGAACACGCCGTCGACGAGCCCCGGGACGACGACGACGTCCCACTCGAGCCCCTTCGCGGCGTGCGCGGTGATGACCTGCACGGCGTCCGGGTCGGGCTCGCGCACGGGCAGGTCCAGCCCGTTCTCGCGCGTCGACGCGACCCCGAGCCACGCCAGGAACGCGCCCAGCGTCACGACGTCCGCCGTCTGGGTGAACGTCGCGGCCACGTCGCGGAACGCGTCGAGGTGCTCGCGCGCGCGGTCGCTCACGGCCTCCGGGTCCACGAGCCGGCGCGACGCGAGCAGCGCCTCGGTCGTGACGGCCTCGACGTCGAGACCGAGCGCGCGCTCCGCCTCGACGACGAGCTCCGGGAGCGACAGGTACGTGAGCCCGCGCAGCGCGCGCAGGGTGCGGGCGAGCGCCGACAGGCGGGCGTGGCCCTGCGGCGTGAGCGTGCGGCCGTCGGCGGCGGGCTCGCCCGGCTCGGGAAGGTCGTCGAGGGCGTCGACGATCGAGCGGTGGTCGGCCACGTCGCCCTCCACGACCACGAGCTCGGCGCCGTCGCCGTCGGCCGGCGCCGCCGCGCGACGGCGCGACCCGAGCGCGCCCTCGTGCCGCGCGAGGTCCGCCGCGCGGCTGCCCAGGGCGTGCAGGTCCGCCGCCCCGAGGTTGAGCCGGGGACCCGTGAGGAGACGGACGAGCGCGTCGCCGCGCGAGGGGTCGTGCACCGCCTCGAGGAGCGCGACGACGTCGACGACCTCCGGCGTCGTCAGGAGCCCGCCGAGCCCCACGACCTCCACCGGCAGGCCGCGGCGCCGCAGCGCCACCTCGACCGCGGCGAACTGGCTGCGCTTGCGGCACAGGACCGCGGCCGTGACGCGCCCGCCCGGGGCGCTCGCCGGCCGCCAGCGCGCGGCGACGAGCTCCGCGACGGCCGCGGCCTCCTCCTCGGCGGTGGCCGCGACGTGCGCGGACACCGTGCCCGGTCCGGCGCCCGGGCGCAGCGCGAGCGCGGGGACCTCGACCCGGTCGCCGCCACCCGCCCCCGCCGCCCCCCGCAGCGGGCCCGCGGTGACGTTCGCCGCGGCCAGCACCGCGGCGTCGTTGCGCCACGACGTCGACAGGAAGCGCACGTCCGACCGGTCGCCCGACGACCGCGGGAACCGCTCGGGGAACCGCGCGAGGCCGCCCGCGCTCGCGCCGCGCCACCCGTAGATCGACTGGTGCGGGTCGCCGACCGCGGTCACGGGGTGCCCGCCGCCGAACAGCCCCGCGAGGAGCTCGACCTGCGCGTGCGACGTGTCCTGGTACTCGTCGAGCAGGACGACGCGGAACCGCGCCCGCTCCGTCTCCCCCACGACCGGGACCTCGCGCGCGAGCCGGGCCGCGAGCGCCACCTGGTCGCCGAAGTCGAGGGAGTCCGTGGCGCGCTTGCGGCGCCGGTACTCCGCGACGACGTCGAGCAGCCGGACGCGCTCGGCGACGTCGCCGACGAGCTTCTCGACCTCCTTGGTCCGGGCCTTCTGCCGCGGTCCGAGCGGGAGCGCGTCGAGCTGCTCGACGATGGCGGCCAGGCGGTCGCGCGCGTCGGCGGGCTCGAGGAGGTGCTCGCCGAGCGCGCCCGACAGCCCGAGCACCGCCGCGACGACGGTGCTCAGCGCGCGGTCCGTGCCGAGGTCGTCGTCCCAGCCCTCCACGACCTCGGACGCGAGCTGCCACTGCTGCGCCTCGCCCAGCAGCCGCGCGCCGGGCTCGACGCCGACGCGCAGGCCGTGGTCCCCGACGAGCGACGCGGCGTACGCGTTGTACGTCGCGACCGTCGGGCGGTCGAGCAGCGACAGGGCGGACGACGCGCCGCCGCGGGCGCGCGCTAGCTGTGCGAGCCGCACCTGGACGCGCTCGGACAGCTCGCCTGCCGCCTTGCGCGTGAAGGTCAGGCCGAGCACCGCGTCGGGCGCGACGAGCTCGTTCGCGATGAGCCAGACGACGCGCGCCGCCATCGTCTCCGTCTTGCCCGAGCCCGCCCCGGCGACGACGAGCGTCGGCTCGAGCGGCGCCTCGATCACCTCGACCTGCTCCGGCGTCGGCCGGGGCCGGCCCAGCAGGTCCGCGATGCGGGTCGCGGACAGCGTCGGGCGGGGCGGGGCGTCGGCGCCCGCCCCGGCCGTCGTCGCCTCGACCACGACCCCGTCGGCCGCGACCAGCCGGACCGGCGGTCGCGTCGCCTCGGGTTCCGGGAGCTCGAACAGCTCGCTGCTCACGCCACGACCCTCCTGCCCTCGGGCTGCACCGGGCACGCACGCCGCACCGGGCACATCTCGCACAGCCCGTTCTGGCGGGCCGTGAACGTCGCCGCCGACATCGTGCCGGCAGCCTCCTCGACGAGGTCGCGCGCCCAGCTCGAGCCGTCGGCTGCCGGGTCGAGCGCGGGCTGCGGGACGACGGCGGGGCCGACGTGCGTGCTGCCCACGTAGACGAGCTGCGCCCCCGCGCTCCGCGTCCCCTCGGGCACGTCGAGGGCGCCTGCCTCGACCGCGAGCTGGTACGCGCCGAGCTGCGGGTGCTCGGCGCCCTCGGCCTTGGTCGCGGTGCGCCGTCCGGTCTTGAGGTCGACGACGCGGACCGTGCCCTCGCCCGCGTCCTCGACCCGGTCGATCGTCCCGCGCAGGCGCGCGCGACCGACGGTGACGTCGAACGTCGGCTCGACGAGGAGCGGCTCGCCCGCCTGCGCCACGTAGGCCGCGAGCTTCTCGATCATGCGCTCCGCACGACGGCGGAGCTGGCGCGTCGGCCAGCCCTCGGGCAGCGCGAGCTCGGCCCAGCGGCGGTCGAGCTCGGCGCGCAGCTCGGCGAGCGACCCCGACGGGTGGGTCTCCGCGATCGAGTGCACGAGCGTGCCGAGGCTCTGGTGCGTCGCGTCCGGCGCGGTGCCGCCCGCGGCCTCGAGCGACCACCGCAGCGGGCAGGTCGAGACGGTCTCGACCTTCGACGGCGACACGGTGACGATCTCCTGCGCGCCACGCAGCGGCGCGGCGCTCGACACGCCGGCGACCCCGTACCAGGTCTCGGGTCGCGCCTCCGCGACCCCGAGCTCGCCCAGGTCGGCCAGGAGCGTGGCCGCCGCGACCGCACGCGCGTCCGGGACGCCGTCGGGGCCCCCCTCGGGGACGCGCCCGCCGTGGAGGTCGGCGCCACCGCGGGAGTCGTCGGGCACGCGACCCGGTCCCTGCTCCGCAGCTGCCGGGGACACCCGCGCCGCGCCCGCGGCGGCCTCGACGAGAACGCCGCGGGCCGCGGCCACGAGCCCGCGCAGGTCGAGCGGGGCGCCGACGCGCACGTGCCGCCGCGCCTCCGGGTCGGCGCCGGGGCCGGAGGGGGTCCCGCCCGCCGCAGCCGGACCCGGCGACCCGTCGTCCGGCGCGCCGCCGTCCGGGCCCTCGTCCGGACCGTCGGGCCCGGCGGGCGGGACGACCAGGTCGCAGAACACGGAGGGCGCCTCCTCGGCGTCCTGGACCGCCGTCACCACGAGCCGCCGGGTCGCGCGCGACGTCGCGACGACGAACGCGCGCAGCTCGTCCGCGAGCACCTGCGCCCGCGCCTGCGACCCCACGCCGTGCGCGTCGTGCGCGCGGCCCGCGAGGAGCTCGACGAGCGCCTGCGACCCGAGCAGCGAGTCGCGCAGGCGGAGGTCGGGCCAGACACCGTCCTGCACGCCCGCGACCACGACGACGTCCCACTCGCGCCCGGCGGCACCCGCGGGCGTCAGCGCCGCGACGGCGTCGGCACCGCTCGCGCTCGCCGCGAGCGAGTCGGCCGGCAGGTCCTGCGACGCGAGGTACTCGACGAACGCCTCGGCCGGCGCACCGGGCATGCGGTCGACGAACGTCTCCGCCGCGCGGAACAGGGCGAGCACCGCGTCGAGGTCACGGTCCGCACGCGCCCCGGCCGGGCCGCCGTCGAGCGCCGCCGAGCGCCACCGCTCCGCGAGCCCGGTCGCCGCCCACACCGCCCACAGCACGGTCTGCGCCGTCGCGCCGGGCTCGGCCGCCGCAGCCCGCCCCGCCGCGAGCGCCCGCGCGACGGCGACCGGGCCCCGGCGCACGGTCGGGGGCAGCGTCGCCGCGCGCGCCGGGTCCTGCAGCAGCTCGACGAGCAGCGCGTCCGACGAGCGCCCGCCCCCGCCCTCGAGCTCCTCGGCCCGCAGCGCGCGCCGCAGCCGGCGCAGCGCGACGACGTCCAGCGCGCCGACGGGCGACGTGAGCAGGGCCGCCGCGGTGAAAGGGTCCAGCGCGTCGGCGTCCTCCGGGTCGGCGACGCACGCACGGACCGCGGCGAGCAGCGGCGCGACCGCCGGCTCGTCGCGCAGCGGGACGTCGGAGCCGAGCAGCGTGACCGGCACCGAGGCGGCGACGAGCTCGCGGCGCAGCGCAGCGAGGCGGGTCCCGGTCCGCGCGATCACGGCCATCCGGTGCCACGGGGTGCCGTGCAGCAGGTGCTCGGCCCGCAGCTCGCGCGCCACGAACGCGGACTCCTGCGCGACGGCCGAGAGCACGGCGACCTGGACGGGCACGGCGGCCCCGGGCTCGCCGCCTCCGCCGGTCCCCGACGACGCGCCCGGCGAACCGGCCGCGTCGCCCGCGCCGACCGGGGCCCCCCGGGAGGCGGCACCGCGGTGCACCGCGCCGGCGACGGTGCCGACCTGCGCCGCGACCCGGCGCGTCACGGCGCGCAGCGCGGGGTCCTGCCGCCACGCCGTGCCGAGCACGGCGACGCGCGCCCCGAGCTCGCCGCGCCGGGCACCGTCCCGGCGGGCGGGCGCCGAGGCGCGGCCGACGAGGCCCGGGCTCGCGCCGCGGAAGGTCTGCACCGCGGCGTCGGGGTCGCCGAGCAGCACGAGCCGGGCGCCGTCGTCGTGCAGCACGTGCAGCAGCCGCGCGGTCGCGACCGTCGCCTCCTGGTAGTCGTCGACGACGACGAGGTCCCACCGCGGGCGCGCGGCGTCGGGCACCTCGTCGTCCCACGCGAGCAGCGCCTCGGCCGCCTCGTCGACCACGATCGCCGGGTCGAACCGGGCGCCCGCGTCCGGGGTCCCCGAGCGCAGCGCGGTCACGTCGAGGTACTCCGCGAAGAGCTGGGCGCCCAGCGACCACTCCGGCCGGTCGTAGCGGTCGCCGAGCGCGGCGAGGTCGGCGGGCGTCAGGCCGCGCTCGGCCGCGCGCATGAGGAGGTCGCGGAGCTCCTGGCGCAGGCCCCGGAGCCCGAGCGCCTCCTCGGGCAGTCCGGGCGGCAGGACCAGGGGGGAGCCCAGGTGCGCGAGGTCGCCCTCCAGGTGGCCCTCCAGCAGCTCGGAGAGCACGAGGTCCTGCTCGGGGCCGGAGATGAGCGTGGGGACGGGCTCCCCCAGCGCGGCCGCACGCTCGCGCAGCACCGCGAAGGCCGCGGAGGCCGCGGTGCGCACCATCGGCGCCCCGACGGTGCGCCGCGCGCGGGCCGACAGGCGGTCCCGGAGCGCCGCCGCCGCCCGACGCGACGCGGCGAGGAGCAGGACGCGCTCGGGGGCGAGGCCGTCGGCGAGCGCCGCGAGCACGACCTCCTGCGCGACGAGGGTCTTCCCCGTGCCCGGCGCCCCGACGACGAGCGTCACGCCGGGACGGGACGCGGCGGCGAGCGCCGCACGCTGGGAGTCGTCGAGCGTGACGTCGGCCTCGTGGTCGCGAGGCCGCGCGACGAGGCGAGGGGCGGTCGTCCGGGGCACGGACCCGATCCCATCACGCGCCACCCACACCGCCGGCGTCGCCGACGGCGCGGCGCGACTACGGCACGGGCCACCCGTTGGTCAGGCAGCCCTGGGCAGAGATCGACTGCTGCACCATCACCGGCGCGACCGCGCCCGGGGCCGGGCAGTCCTCGTGGCCGTGCCCGAGCACATGACCCACCTCGTGGTTCACCAGGTACTGGCGGTACGTCGCGAGGTCGTCCCCGAAGTCGGGGGCGCCGAGCACCCAGCGCTCGAAGTTGAGCACCGCGACGCCGGACACGGAGTTGCCGCACGAGTACTTCCCCTCGGTCGCGAGGGGGGCGCACATCCGGTCGGTGGTCGCGGGGCTGGCGAGCACGACGCGGATCGACGCGTCGTCGGCCGCCGTGCGGGAGAACGTCACCCCGTCGGGGCCCGACCACCCGCGCGGGTCGTTGAGCGTCGCGAGCACGGCCGTCGCGAGGACCTCGCCGTCCACGGGCAGACCCTGCTCGACCTCGACCCGCACGGACCGCACGACGCCCGTGCCGGGTGCGGGCGACTCCCCGGGGACGACGTCGAGCGCACCGCCGAGGTCCGGAGCGACGACGACGTCGCCCACGAGGCCCGAGCCGGGGTCGGCGACCGGCGCCTCGAGGGTCGTGGGCGCGGGGTCCGGCACGGGGTCCGCGGCCGGAGCCGTCGGCGCGTCCGCGGGGGCGAGCGGCGCGACCACGTCCGGGCGCGGCGCGACGAGCTCGCGCAGCTCCGGGGCCCGCACGACGTCGTCCGCGCGCTCCACGCCCGACCGGCTCGCCGCGTCGGGCTCGTCACGGACGGGCGCGGGCGGGTCCTCGCGGTCCGCCGAGACCGGTGCCGGAGCGCCCGGGACGTCCCACACCTCCGCCGTGGCGGCACCGCCGCCGAAGCCGACGACGAGGCAGGCGGCGACCGCCGCACCGTGCCGCAGGCCCTGCGAGGAGCGCTTCACGCGCGGCGTCGACGGGCGGTTCGAGGGGGTATGTCTGTCGGGCACCCGCCCATCGTCCCACTCCTCGCGACGCCCGGTCGACACCGGCCCCCGTTTCCGTATCCTCCCCCCATGACCGGAGCCAGCGAGGGACGTACGCGCGGCACGGCCGGGCCGCCCGTCCCCGCGCGCACCCGGATGCCCCGGGACGAGCGGCGCACGCAGCTCCTGACGATCGCCGAGGAGCTCTTCGCCTCCCACGGCTACCACCACATCTCGATGGACGACATCGCGGACCGCGCCGGGGTCGGCAAGCCCGTGCTGTACCGACACTTCCCCTCGAAGCTCGACCTCTACCTCGCGCTCATCGACGACCAGGGCGACCGCCTCGTCCGCTCCGTCCACGTGACGCTCGACCCGTTCCGCGAGCCGGCCCCCGGGATCTCGGCGAGCGACCTCGACGCGCTCGCGGTCGACGGGCTCGCCGTCATCGAGGGCATCGTCCGGGCGTACGTCGCCTACGCGCGCACCGCGGGCAGGTCCGCGGCCCTGCTCTTCGAGTCCGACGTCATGCGCGACCCGGTGGTGCGGGCGCGCGTGCTCGCCCCCGACGCCCGCATCGCCGGGGCGTTCGCCGACGTGCTCGTCCGGATCACCGACCTCGACGCGGACGAGGCGCTCGTCGTCTCGCGGACGTGCACGGCCGTGGGTCGGGCGGCGGCGACCGAGGCCGTGCGGCCGGACGGGACCGCGTCCGCCGACGACGTCACCCGGCTCGTCCCGCGCCTCGTCTGGCGCGGGGTGCACGGGATGCTGCGCCGCTCACGGGCGGGTTCGCCGGACGCCGCGGGGACGACGTCGCCCGACGTCGCCCCGGCGCCGGGCCCGGACCCCGACGCGGCGCTCGACGGGTCGACCGCGGGAATCTGACTACTATCGAACGCGTTGTCGCCGGTGGGACGCCCACGGGCGGCCCGAGACCCGTCGTCGCTGCGCCTGGCGCAGCCGCTGTGAGGAGATGTGCGTGGAAGTCACGATCGGTGTGCAGAACCTGGCCCGTGAGCTCGTCGTCGACACGGACCTGTCCGCCGACGCCGTGGCGACCGCCGTCGCGGACGCCCTCGGCGGCGCCCCCGCCCTCGAGCTCACCGACTCGCGCGGTCGTCGCGTGATCGTCCCGACGGCGTCGCTCGGCTACGTCGAGATCGGCACCGAGGAGCAGCGCAAGGTCGGTTTCGGCTCTCTCTGACGCCACGACCTGACCGTCACGTGCCGCCGTCGCGCCTCGGGCGCGGCGGCGGCTTCGTCATGCCGCCAGACCCAGGCGGTCCATGCGCCGGGAGTGCTCCGCCGTGAGGCGCGAGAACACCCACGACTGCGTCGCGGGCGCCGGGCCGCCCGACCCGGCGTCGGCCGTCGCGTCCACGCCCGCCGCGACGAGCCGGGCGAGAGCGGGCCGCTCGGACAGGACGACGCCCACGACGCCCAGCGCCTCGCCGACGAGGCGCCGGCCCCACAGCGCGAGGCGGGACGCGAGCACCGGGTCCGCGGCGGCGGCGTCCGCGATGACGGGGGCGTAGCGCTGCGAGGGCGTGTCCTGCGTGAGCGCCTCCACGACGACGTCGCGCGAGCGCTCGTCGAGGCCCTGGGCCGCGAGCAGGCAGAAGTCGTCCGCGACGCCCTGGCCGACGTACCCCTTGAGGATCCCCTCCCACCAGGTGCTCGGACGGGTGCGGGCGTCGAAGTCGTCGAAGAGGCCGTCGAACGCCGTCATGCAGTCGGCGGGGTCGCCGCCGAGCTCGTCGACGCGCACGAGGACGCGCTCCTGCCGGTCGAGCATCGCCGCCGCGAGCCGGGACAGGGCCTGACGCTGGCGCAGCGTGGGCGCGTGCGCGGCGTCGCCCGCGAGGCGTCCGAAGCTCGCGAGCTCGGTGTACGCGACGAGCCCGAGCAGCTCCACCGCGTCCGCGTGGTCCGCCGTGGGCAGGGTCAGGGGGCTCGCGTGCTCGGCGTCGCTCATCGGGACAGGATAGTTCTCCGATATCATGGCCGACGTACATCGGTTGCCCGGTCGTCCAGACCTCACGCTCGTCACGCGGAACGACGACGGCACGGCACGGTCCGCAGCGCGGTCCTGGCCACGACATCCCACGATCGGCTGCCGGCCACGAGGTGCGTACGACCGCGACCGGGAGCCTCCCGGGACCGGGCCCCGCCGGGCCCGCCGACGGTCGCGCGTGCCCGAACGAGACAGAGGCACCAGTGACCACCACAGACGCCACCCCTGACGTGAGCGCGGACGCGACCACCGTCGCCGCCAGCGTCCACGCGGACAACACCACCTTCGCCGACTTCGGCGTGCGCCAGGAGATCGTCGACGCGCTCTCCGACGCGGGCATCGTCCAGCCCTTCCCCATCCAGGCGATGACGCTCCCGGTCGCGATGTCGGGCCACGACATCATCGGCCAGGCCAAGACCGGCACCGGCAAGACGTTCGGCTTCGGCGTGCCGCTGCTGCACCGCGTCGTCGCGCCGGGCGAGCCCGGGTTCGACGAGCTGCCCTCGCCCGGCAAGCCGCAGGCGCTCGTCGTCGTCCCGACGCGCGAGCTCGCGGTCCAGGTCGCGAACGACCTCGGCACCGCCTCGAAGCGGCGCTCCGTGCGCATCGTCCAGCTCTACGGCGGCCGCGCCTACGAGCCGCAGGTCGAGGCGCTGCAGCGCGGCGTCGAGGTCGTCGTCGGCACCCCGGGCCGCATGATCGACCTGATGAACCAGGGCCACCTCAACCTCACGCGGGCCGCGATCGTGGTCCTCGACGAGGCGGACGAGATGCTCGACCTGGGCTTCCTCCCGGACGTCGAGAAGATCCTGGCCCGCACGCCCGCGCAGCGCCACACCATGCTGTTCTCGGCGACCATGCCGGGCGCCGTCGTGTCGATGGCGCGCCGCTACATGAAGCAGCCGACGCACATCCGCGCGAACGACCCCGACGACGGCGGCCAGACGGTCAAGAACATCGAGCAGGTCGTCTACCGCGCGCACGCGCTGGACAAGGTCGAGATGCTCGCGCGCATCCTCCAGGCGGAGGGCCGCGGACGCACGATCGCGTTCGCGCGGACCAAGCGCACCGCGGCGAAGGTCGCGGACGAGCTCGTCGACCGCGGCTTCGCCGCCGGCTCGATCCACGGCGACCTCGGCCAGGGCGCGCGCGAGCAGGCACTGCGCGCGTTCCGCAACGGCAAGATCGACGTGCTCGTCGCGACGGACGTCGCGGCGCGCGGCATCGACGTCGAGGACGTCACGCACGTCGTGAACTACCAGTGCCCCGAGGACGAGAAGACGTACCTGCACCGCACGGGCCGCACGGGCCGTGCGGGCAACAAGGGCACCGCCGTCACGTTCGTCGACTGGGACGACATCCCGCGCTGGTCGCTCATCGACAAGGCGCTCGGCCTCGGCATCCCCGAGCCGGTCGAGACGTACTCGAGCTCGCCGCACCTGTACACCGACCTGCACATCCCCGAGGGCACCAAGGGCCGCCTCCCCAAGGACCGGCGCACGCTCGCCGGGCTCGACGCGGAGGAGATCGAGGACCTCGGCGAGACCGGCAAGCGGCACACCCCGGCCGGCGGGTCGCGGGGACGCCAGGGCGGCCGGTCCGACGGCGGTCGCAGCCGGGGCGAGCAGGGTGACCGCGGACGGTCGGGCGGCCAGGGCCGCTCCGGCGGCCGACGCGCGGAGGGCGAGCGCTCGGGCGGTCGTCCCGAGGGCGAGCAGACCGACGCCGCGGGCGCACCGTCCGAGGGCGGCGAGCGCCGTCGTCGGTCCCGCAACCGTCGCCGCACGCGCGGCGGCCGTCCGGTCGAGCAGCAGGGCGGCGCCGAGGCGACCGCCCAGCCCGCGGAGTAGCCCGGAAGGTCTCGCAAGCCCGCCGACGAACCCCGGGTCGCTCCCCACGGTCACCACGCCGTGGGAGCGACCCGGGGTTCGTCGCGTCCGGGACCGGTCAGTGCACGTGCGCGTCCCGGCCCGCGAACCACACGGCGACGCCCTGGACGGCGGCCGCCGCGACGAGCAGGAGGAGCGGCAGCGTCCACGCGCCGGTGGCGTCGTGCGCGAGCCCGAGGCCGAGCGGCCCGGTCGCCGCGAGCAGGTAGCCCGCGCTCTGCGCCATGCCGGAGAGCTCGGACGTGTGGGCGGCATCGCGGGCCCGCAGGGCCATGAGCGTGAGCGCGAGGCTGATGCCGCCGCCCTGGCCCAGGCCCACCAGCACGACCCAGAGCGCCGCGGCGCCGGGGGCGAGGGCCAGCCCGAGCAGCCCCGTCCCGACGAGCACGACGAGCGCGATCCCGATGCCCCGCTGGCGGCGCATGCGCCCGGCGAGGACCGGGGTCACGAACGACCCGAGGATGCCCGCGAGGTTGCACAGCGCGAGGAGCCAGCCGCCCGCCTCCGGCGTCCGGCCGAGCGCGACCATGATCTCCGGGAGCCACGCGTTGACGGCGTAGAACGACAGCGACTGCATGCCCATGACGACCGTGACCGCCCAGGCGAGCGGGCTCCGCCACACCGTAGAGCGCGCGACCCCGGCCCCCGCGCCCGCGCCGAACGCCGTCGCGCCGGCCGGGTCGGGCCGCAGCGCGCGCGGCACCCACACGAGCACGCCGAGGACGGCGAGCACGCCCCACGTCGCGAGCGCGCCGCGCCAGTCGAGACCGGCCGCGGTCGCGACCGGGATCGTCAGCCCCGCGGCGAGCGCGGCGCCGCCCGACAGCGCCATCGAGTACAGCCCCGTCATGAGGCCGATGCGGTCGGCGAAGTCGCGCTTGATGAGCGCGGGGAGCAGGACGTTCCCGAGGCCGATCGCGCACCCGGCGACCACGGTCCCGGCGAACAGGCCCCACGTCTCGGGGACGAGCCGCAGCGCGAAGCCGACGCACAGCGCGACGAGGCTCACGAAGAGCGCGCGCTCGAGGCCCCACCGCCGCGCGAGCACCGGCGCGAGCGGCGCGAGGAGGCCGAAGCACAGGACGGGCAGCGTCGTGAGCACGCCGGCCGCCGTCGCGCTGAGCCCCAGGTCGGCGCGGATCTCCCCGAGCACCGGCGAGATCGACACGACGGCGGGGCGCAGGTTGAGCGACGCCAGGACGATCGCGACGACCGCCCCCACCCCCAGCGGTCGGCGCAGCCCGCTCACGCGTCGGCCTCCGTCGCCCCGGCGCGCTCCGCGGCGGCCTCCACCAGGTGCGCGCGCACGGCGTCGATCGTCGCGGCCACCGCGTCCTCGGCCGCGTCGGCGTCGCCGGCCCGGATCGCGGCCACCACCTCCTCGTGGCCGGGGACGTCGCGGTGGTGCAGGCGCTGCTCCCCCGAGGGGTACGTCCGGACGAGCGCGTGGTCGAGGCCGTCGTAGAGGTCCGCGAGCAGCGGGTTGCCGGCGGCGCGCACGACCTCGGCGTGGAACGCGACGTCGGCGGCCTGGAACGTGTCCTCGTCCGCACCGCGGGCCGCGGTCTGGGCCGCGAGCGCCGCGTCGAGCCGGGCGAGCGCGCCCGCGTCGTGCCGGACGGCCGCCGCCCGCGCCGCACCGCGCTCGAGGACGCCGCGCACGTCGAGCACGTGGAAGGCGTCGGTGGTCCGCGCGCGGCGCGCCAGGGCGGCGTCGAGGCCGTCGGCCGCGCGGACGTAGGTGCCGTCGCCGCGCCGGGGCTCGAGGACGCCGGCGTGCTCGAGGGCCCGCACGGCCTCGCGGACCGTGTTCCGACCCACGCCGAGCTCGGCCACGAGCTCGGGCTCCGGCGGGATCCGGGAGCCGACCGGCCACTCCCCGCGAGCGATGCGCTCGCTGAGCCGCTCGACGACGAGCTCGGACACCTTGCGGGGCGGGACGATCGGCTGGTTCACCGAAAGAACCTAACATCCCCTGTTTGGCCGCGGCGACGAGGACGGGCCGTACGGGGTCTCTCGTACGGGGATTGACCAGCACGGGGCGCCCGGAGGACCTTGCGCGGGACCGCTCCTCGACGACGAAAGCGAGACCCACCATGGACCCCACGACCCCACGACGCCGACGGCTGCGCAGGATCCTCGCGCTCGTCGCCTCGGCGACGCTCGTCGGGACGCTGCTCACCGGGACCACCACCGCCACCGCAGCGGACACCGAGCTCGCCGTCAACGGCGGGTTCGAGTCGGGGCTGTCGGGGTGGACGTGCTCCGGCTCGACCGGACAGGCGACCGCGAGCCCGGTCCGCACCGGCAGCGGGGCCCTGCGGGCCGCGCCCGCCGGCGCGGACAACGCGCGCTGCTCGCAGTCCGTCCCGGTGCAGCCCTCCTCGACGTACACGCTCAGCGCGTGGGTCCAGGGCGCGTACGTCTACCTGGGGGCGAGCGGCGCGACCGCGCAGGACGTCTCCACGTGGACGCCGTCCGCCTCGACCTGGCAGCGCCTCAGCCTGACGTTCACCACCTCGGCGACGGCCACGTCGGCGACGATCTACCTGCACGGCTGGTACGGCCAGCCGGCCTACGTCGTCGACGACGTCAGCCTCGTCGGCCCGGGCGGCGGCACGACGCAGCCGCCCGCCACGCCCACCGGGCTCACCGCCGGCACCCCCACCGCCAGCAGCGTCCCCCTCACTTGGGGCGCCGTGACCGGCGCCACCGGCTACGCCGTCTACCGCGACGGCACGAAGATCGCCACCACCACGACCCCGTCCACCACCGTCGCCGGGCTCGCCGCGTCCACCGCCTACTCCTTCCAGGTCACCGCCACCAACGGCGCCGGCGAGTCCGCCCGCTCCACCGCCGTCACCGTGACCACGGCTGGCGGCACGACGCAGCCTCCGGCCACCCCGACCGGCCTCGCCGCCGGCACCCCCACCGCCAGCAGCGTCCCGCTCACCTGGGGCGCGGTGACCGGCGCCACCGGGTACGCCGTCTACCGCGACGGCACGAAGATCACGACCACCACGACCCCGTCCACCACCGTCACCGGGCTCGCCGCCTCGACCGCCTACTCCTTCCAGGTCACCGCCACCAACAGCGCCGGCGAGTCCGCCCGCTCCACCGCCGTCACCGTCACGACGGCCGACGGCGGAGGCACCGGCGGCGGCCTCCCGCCGCACGCGCTCGTCGGCTACCTGCACGCCTCGTTCGCCAACGGCTCGGGCTACACCCGCATGGCGGACGTCCCCGACTCGTGGGACGTCATCAACCTCGCGTTCGGCGAGCCGACGAGCGTCACGTCCGGGGACATCCGGTTCAGCCTGTGCCCGCAGACCGAGTGCCCGAACGTCGAGTCGGTCGCCGAGTTCAAGGCCGCCGTCGCCGCCAAGCGCGCGGCGGGCAAGAAGGTGCTCCTGTCGATCGGCGGGCAGAACGGTCAGGTGCAGCTCACGACGACCGCCGCGCGCGACGCGTTCGTCGCGTCGGTGAGCTCGATCATCGACACCTACGGGCTGGACGGGGTCGACATCGACTTCGAGGGCCACTCGCTGTACCTGAACACGGGCGACACGGACTTCCGCAACCCGACCACGCCGGTGATCGTCAACCTCATCTCCGCGCTCAAGACGCTCGCGGCGCGCTACGGCGACGACTTCGTGCTGACCATGGCGCCGGAGGCGTTCTTCGTCCAGAACGGCTACCAGTTCTACGGCTCCGGGCCGTGGGGCGGTCAGGACCCGCGGTGCGGCGCGTACCTGCCCGTCATCCACGCGCTGCGCGACGACCTGACGCTCCTGCACGTCCAGGACTACAACTCGGGCCCGATCATGGGGCTCGACGACCAGTACCACACCATGGGCGGCGCGGACTTCCACATCGCCATGACGGACATGCTGCTCACCGGCTTCCCGGTCGCGCGCGACACGTCCAAGGTGTTCCCCGCGCTGCGCCCGGACCAGGTCGCGATCGGCCTGCCGGCGAGCACGCAGGCGGGCAACGGCCACACCGCGCCCGCCCAGGTCAACCAGGCCCTGGACTGCCTCACGAAGGGCACGGGCTGCGGGTCGTACCAGACGCACGGGCGGTGGCCCGGGCTGCGCGGCCTCATGACGTGGTCGATCAACTGGGACCGCTACAACGGCTGGGAGTTCTCGCGGAACTTCGACGCCTACTGGCCCTGACGGCCGTCGTGACGCACCGACCGTGACGCACCGGCGTCCGGGGGCCGCGACCCCCGGACGCCGGCCGTCCGCCTCAGTCGTCCCAGCGCACGTCGTGCACGCGGTTCCACCCGATGCCCGCGGCGTCCCACCGAGGGGCCAGCCGCACGATCCGTGCCTCGAAGTCCTCGTAGTCGCGGTCGGCCTGGGCGGTCCAGGCCACCTCGGCGAGCGCGGGCAGGCGGGGGAAGGTCATGAAGTCCACGTAGACCTCGACGTCGACGAACTCGTCGGTGCTCGTCGGCAGGTGGGTGAGGCTGTCCGGGTAGGAGCGGTCCGACCACAGGGGCGCCTCGACCCCGGCGACGCGTCCCGCGACGTCGACCTTCCGCTCCGGGTCGAGGGTCGACGTCAGCTCGGTCTCGGGGTCCCACGAGTACGCGCGCTCGAGGTCGATCCGCGCGGCCCACTCGAGCCCGTACGGGGTGAGGTCGTCGTACTTCATGTCGAGGTACGTGCGGTCCGCGGGAGACATGATCAGGTCGGCGCCCGCGGCGAGCGCCGCGCGCACCTCCTGGACGTCCGCGGTCTCCCGCGCGGTCCCGATGAGCCCCCGGTTGCGCTCGCCCACGCCCCAGTACTGGATCAGGCTGCCCTCCGGCAGGGTCGTGCCCTGAGCCCACTGGTGCCAGCCGACGACCGTGCGCCCGTGCTCCGCGACGATCTGGTTCGCCGCCGCGGTGTAGTTCTCGTACCAGCCCTCCGCGGGGCTGGGAGCCTCGTCCCCGCCCAGGTGCACGTACGGACCGGGGTTCTGCGCGACGACGGCGGCGAAGACGGTGTCGAGGTACTCCTGGACCGCCGGCATGTTCTCGTCGCTCGAGCAGATCATGGGGTTGTTCACCTCCGGCCCCCAGTACGGCTCGCCGGGCGTCCCGTCGCAGCGCAGCGACCCCAGCACGGACTGCGCGGCGAGCGTGTGCCCGGGTCCGTCGATCTCGGGGACGACGGTGACGTACCGGTCGGCCGCGTACTCGACGATCTCCGCGTACTCCTCGGGCGTGTAGAACCACGGCCCGCCCGTCCCCGGCGGCCAGCCCTCCTGCGTCCGGCCGCCCACCTCGGTGAGCTCCGGCAGGCCGTCGACCGTGAGCCGCCAGCCCTGGTCGTCGGACAGGTGCAGGTGCAGCACGTTGAGCCGGTAGTCCGCGAGGTGGTCGACGAACCGCTGGACGTCCTCGACCGGGGCGAAGCGCCGCGCGACGTCGAGCATCGCGCCGCGGTACGCGTAGCGCGGCGCGTCGGTGATCTCGACCGCCGGCACCTCCCACGCGACGTCGTCGACGGGGGCGGACGCCTCGACCTCGGACGGCAGGAGCTGGAGCAGCGTGCGCGTGCCGCGGTACAGGCCCGCGGGCGTCGTGCTGGCGAGCACGACGCCGCCCTCCCCGGCCTCCAGGGTGTACGCCTCGGCCGCCGGGTCGTCGAGCAGGCCGTCGGGGTCCCACGACTCGCCGCCGGGCTCGAGCCGCAGCACCACCGCGCCGCCGTCGGCCTCGGGGTCCGTCTCGACCGGGAGGTCGAGCGCCGTGGGCGTGCGCAGCTCCGCGGCGAGCAGCTCGCCGACGTGGACCGCGCCCTCCTGCCCGACGGCGCTGCCCGCCGCCGCGTCGACGACGACCCGGGTCCCGCCGTCGAGCACGAAGGGCGCGGCGTCCGAGACCTCGACCGACGCCGGGAGCGGGACGAGCCCGAGCTCCTGCGCCGTCGGTGCCCCTCCGGGGGTGGACGTGCAGCCGGCGAGGGCCACGACCCCGCCCACCCCCATCACGGTGACCACGCCGAGCGTGCGTCGCGCCGAGCGCGTGCCAGCATTCATGAGGACCCCTGCCGAACTGGTCGCGCGGACGGCCGTCGTCCGCACCGCTGCCGACCCTAGCGCTCCCCCGACAGGCTCCGCGAGGCCGTGCGCGGCACCACGAGGTGCCGGGTCGGGGGTCGCGGCTCGCGCGGCGCGGCACGACCCGCGGCGGACGTCAGGCGGCCTGGACGAACTGCGTGACGGCGTCGGCCACGAGCTGGACCGCGATGGCGGCGAGCAGCAGACCGGCGATGCGCGTCACGAGGATGGTCCCGGAGTCGCCGAGCACGCGGTTGATGACGTTCGCGAAGCGCATGGAGAGCCAGAGGCACACGTGCACCGCGACGACGCCCGCGACGATCGCGACCCACTCCGCGACGCCGCCTCCGCGCTCCCCCGCGCGCTGGACGAAGACCATGGTCGCGACGATCGCGCCCGGGCCGGCGAGCAGCGGCGTGCCGAGCGGCACGAGCGCGACGTTGACGCCCTTGTTGCCCGACGGCTGCGGCTCCTCCATCTTGCCCGTGAGCAGCTCCATCGCGACGAGGAGCAGCAGCAGCCCGCCCGCGGTCTGGAGCGCGGGCAGCGAGATGTGCATGTAGCTGAGGATCTGCTGGCCGAACGCCGCGAACGCGACGATCACGCCGAACGCGACGAGGATCGCGGTGCGTGCCGCCTGGTTGCGCTGCTTGGCACCCATCGCGCTCGTCAGGCCCAGGAACACCGGCACCGTGCCGGGCGGGTCCATGATGACGAACAGGGTGACGAAGACCTCCGTGAAGAGCCGGACGTCGAAGACCTCGCTCATCGTCCGATCATCGGATCACGTCCAACTGTCCCAGCTCCTCGATCTGCTCCAGCACGGTCGGTGCTGTCGTGTTCTCCCCGAGCCGGTTCGGTTTGCCGGCCCCGTGGTAGTCGCTCGACCCGGTGACGAACAGGCCCAGGGTGCGGGCCAGGTCCTCGAGCCGTGCGCGCTGACGCTCGTCGTGGTCGCGGTGGAACACCTCGAGCCCCGCGAGCCCCGCCGCCGTCATCTCCTCGATCACCGCGTCGGACACGACGCGCCCTCGGCCGTCCGCGCCCGGGTGGGCGAAGACGGGCACACCCCCCGCGGCACGGATGCCCCGCACCGCCGCGACGGCGTCGGGCGCGTAGTGGGGCACGTAGTACGGGGTGTCGGTGGCGAGGATCGTCGCGAACGCCGCCGAGCGGTCGGGCGAGAGCCCTGCGGCGACGAGCGCGTCCGCGATGTGCGGCCGCCCGATCGTCGTGCCCTCGACGGTCTGCGCGAGCACATCATCCCACGTGATCGGGTAGTCCTCGGCGATGAGGTCGACCATCCGCCGCGCCCGGCTCGTGCGCGCGTCGCGCGTGCGGTCGAGCTCCGCGAGGAGCGCCGCGTGCGCCGGGTCGTGCAGGTAGGAGAGCAGGTGCACGCTGATGCCGCCCGAGCGGGCCGAGATCTCCGCGCCGCGCACGAGCGCGACGCCGTGGCGCAGCGCCGCGTCCGTCGCCTGCGCCCAGCCGGCGGTCGTGTCGTGGTCCGTGAGCGCGACGACGTCGAGCCCGGCCGCGGCCGCGGCCTCGACTACCTCCCCCGGCGCGTCCGTGCCGTCCGACGCGGTCGAGTGGGTGTGGAGGTCGATGCGCACGGGTCCCAGGATAGTGACGGGACACCGGGTCGGCGGCACGGGACCCGCACACGATGTGCACACGGGGCGCCGCCCCTCCCCACGGCCGTCCCAGGCTCGGGTGCCACAGTCGGGAGCGATGACCCCCACGACGCACGCCCCCGTCCTGCTCGCCCCGCCCGCCCCCCGCACCGACGCGCCCGCCGACGGCCCGGAGCGCCCGCCCGCCGTCGTCTTCGTGCACGGCATGCGCACGTCCGGCGCGATCTGGGACCACCAGGTCGACCACGTGCGCGCCCTCGGGCACGACGCCGTCGCCGTGGACCTGCCCGCGCACGGCGCCCTCGCGCACGAGCGGTTCACGCTCGACCGGTCCTTCGAGGTGCTCGACGAGGCCGCCGCCTCGTTCGGACCGGACCGTCGCGTCGCGCTGGTCGGGCTCTCGCTCGGCGGCTACACGTCGCTCGCCTGGGCGGCCCGCCGCCCCGCGAACCTCGCGGGCGTGGTCGCCGCGGCCTGCACGTCGGACCCCAAGGGCAAGCCCGTCGCGCTGTACCGCGACGTCGCACGCCTCGTCGTGGCGGGCGGGGGCGCCGTCGGGCGCGGGGCGCGCTGGGCGGCGCGCACGAGCGCGGCGGCGTGGAGCACGATCGCCCGCGGCGGGCGCTCGCTCCCGGGCGGCGCCGCGTCGTCGTACGCGCTCGCCGGTCCGGCCGACGCGGGTGCCCCCGCTCCGGCCGCACCCGGTTGGCACGTCGTGACCGACGCCCTCACCCAGCTCGCGGGCCGCTCGTGGCTCGCCCACGTGCGCGACGTCGACGTGCCCGTCTGGCTCGTCAACGGCGCCCGCGACCACATGCGCCTCGACGAGCAGCGCTACCTCGCCGCCGCCGCGGACGCCGCGCTCGTCGTCGTGCCGCGCGCCGGCCACGACGTCAACAGCGAGGCCCCCGAGGCCTTCAACCGCGTGCTCGGGCGCGCGCTCGCGGACTTCGGCCGCGTGCGCGGTGCGAGACTGGGGGCATGACCGACGCCACCCCCGTCACGCCCGAGCCCACGTCCGAGACGCCCGACCAGGCACCCGACAGCGCCGGCGACGGCCAGGACCTGGCCGCGCGCGGCAGCAACCGCTCCCAGCGCCCCGACTCCGACGCGTTCAAGGCCTTCATCACGAGCGGCTGGGCGCCGCGCGCGGAGCTCGACGTCGAGCCCCTCCCGGCCGCCCCGTACACCGTCGCCCGCCGCGCCGCGCTGTCCGCCCGGTTCCCGGGCGCGCGCCTCGTGGTGCCCGCCGGGCCGCTGAAGACGCGCTCGAACGACACCGACTACCGGTTCCGCCCGCACTCGGCGTTCGCGCACCTCACCGGCTACGGCACGGACCAGGAGCCCGACGCGGTGCTCGTGCTGCACCCCGTGGAGCCCGGGACCGGCGACGGCGGCTCGGACCACCACGCCGTGCTCTACGTGCGCCCGCTCGCCGCGCGCGACACCGAGGAGTTCTACGCCGACTCGCGCTACGGCGAGTTCTGGGTCGGCGCGCGGCCGTCGCTCGACGACGTCGCGGCGGCCACGGGCGTCGAGGCTCGCCACGTCGACGAGCTGCGCGACGCGCTCGCCAAGGACGTCGGCCCGGGCGGGGTGACGCTGCTCGTCGTCGCGGGCGCCGACGAGGCCGTGGAGGCGCTCGTCGAGGCGATCCGCGCGGAGGCCGGGCTGGACGACGTCGAGGGCGCCCAGGACCAGGAGCTCACCGAGGCCGAGTGGCTCGCCCGGGCGGAGGCCGCCTACCGGCGCACCGACGCCGCGCTCGTCGAGGCCGTCTCCGAGCTGCGGCTCGTCAAGGACGCCCACGAGGTCGAGCAGATGCGCGAGGCCGTCGCCGCCACGATCGCGGGCTTCGAGGAGGTCGTGCGGAACCTCCCGCGCGCCGTCGAGCACCGGCGCGGCGAGCGCGTCATCGAGACGACGTTCGACGCCCACGCGCGCCTCGAGGGCAACACGGTCGGCTACGAGACGATCGCCGCGGCCGGCGAGCACGCGACGACGCTGCACTGGATCCGCAACGATGGCGTCGTGCGCACGGGCGAGCTGGTGCTGCTCGACGCGGGCGTCGAGGTCGACTCGCTCTACACGGCGGACGTCACGCGCACGCTGCCCGTCGACGGCGAGTTCACCGAGGTCCAGCGCCGCGTGTACCAGGCGGTGCTCGACGCCGCGGACGCCGCGTTCGCCGTCGCCGTGCCGGGCGCGCGCTTCCGCGACGTGCACGCCGCCGCGATGGAGGTCGTCGCCGCGCGCCTGGAGGAGTGGGGCCTGCTCCCGGTGAGCGCCGCCGAGTCGCTCTCGCCCGAGGGGCAGCAGCACCGTCGCTGGATGGTGCACGGCACGAGCCACCACCTGGGCCTGGACGTGCACGACTGCGCGCAGGCGCGCCGCGAGCTCTACCTCGACGGGATCCTGCAGCCCGGCATGGTCTTCACGATCGAGCCCGGTCTGTACTTCAAGGCGGACGACCTGGCGGTCCCGGAGGAGTACCGCGGGATCGGCGTCCGCATCGAGGACGACGTGCTCGTGACCGCCGACGGCAACGAGAACCTCTCGGCCGCGCTCCCCCGCCGCCCCGAGGACGTGGAGGCCTGGATGGCGCGCCTGCGCGCCTGAGGCGGCCTGCCCTCGTCGTCCGTCAGGCGGGACGCTCGGGCTGGTCCGGCTGCTGCGCTCCCGGGGCCCGCTCGGTGCCGGGCTCCGCGTCGGCCGGCTGGTCCGACGTCGGTCGCATGGCGCCGTAGCGCGGCTCCCCGGTCGGCGTGGTCCAGCGGGGGTCGGGCGTCCGGGCGGGCGGCGCGACCGGGGGCGTGGGCGCCGGGCCGGCGCCCGACGTCGGCTCGGGCGCCGGGGCGGTCGGCGTGGGAGCCGCGGGAGGCGGGGTCGCTCCGGGCGTGCCCCACGTCGGGTTCGCCGGGACGGCCGGGGCACGGACCCCGCCCGCGCCCTCCGGCATCCGCGCGAGGAGCTGGCGCGCGTCGCCCGCGCGCTCGGGCGCGCAGAGGATCCCGTACGACGAGGCGACGATCTGGCTCTGCGACGTGAAGTCGCGCTTGCCCTGCGTGAGGGCGTACGACAGCACGGAGAAGAGGAGGCCGAACCCGGCGCCGATCGCGATGGCCGTGAGGACGAACCCGCCCTGGCCGGAGAACATGAAGAGCAGCAGGCCGACGAAGAGTCCGAACCACGCGCCGGACGCCGCGCCCGCGATCGCGACCCGCCCGTACGTGAGCCGGCCCGTCACGCGCTCGACCATCTTGAGGTCGGTGCCGACGATCGTCACGAGCTCGACCGCGAACTTGTTGTCGGAGAGGAAGTCGACCGCCTTCTGCGCCTCGAGGTAGGTCGCGTACGACGCGATCTCCTCACCACGGGGCGGGGTGGGGACACGGGGGACGGCACCCGGGCGTGACATGCTCATTCGCCCAGTCTGTCCTACTCGTGCCGACCGCGCGAGGCCCGCCCCTCCGCGCACCCGCGGATCCTGGCCGCCCGAGGGCGCCACCCGTCTCAGGAGCGCGCGGCGGCCCGGGCGCGTGCGTAGGCTGGCGGCGTGAGCGCAGCCACCACCGTCTTCGTCGCGCGCCTGGCCGGGACCAGCGTGTTCGACCCCATCGGCGACCAGGTCGGACGGGTGCGGGACGTCGTCGTGCTCATCCGGCCCAAGGGCGCGCCCCGCGCCGTGGGCCTCGTGGTCGAGGTGCCCGGGAGACGCCGGGTCTTCCTCCCGCTCACGCGCGTCACGAGCATCGACGCGGGCCAGGTCATCTCGACGGGCCTGGTGAACATGCGGCGGTTCGAGCAGCGCGCGATGGAGACGCTCGCCGTCAGCGAGCTGCTGGAGCGCACGGTCGAGCTCGTCGACGGGTCGGGCTCGGCGACGGTCGAGGACCTCGCGATCGAGCGGCAGCGCACCGGCGACTGGCTCGTCACCAAGCTGTACGTGCGGCGCCGCGCGCAGCACAAGGGCACGCTCGGCCTGCGCCGACGGGGCGACGCGATCGTCGTGGACGTGGGGGCGGTCACCGGCCTGGCGGGCAGCACCGAGGCGCAGGGCGCCGCGATGCTCCTGGCCGCCTACGACGACCTCAAGCCCGCCGACCTCGCCGACGTCATCCACGACCTGGGCGACACGCGCCGGCTCGAGGTCGCGGGCGCGCTCGACAACGAGCGCCTCGCCGACGTCCTCGAGGAGCTGCCCGAGGACGACCAGGTCGCGATCCTCTCCGGCCTCGACACCGACCGCGCCGCCGACGTCCTCGAGGCGATGCAGCCCGACGACGCGGCGGACCTGCTGCACGAGCTCCCCGAGGCGCAGGCCGCGCAGCTCCTCGAGCTCATGGAGCCGGAGGAGGCGCGCGACGTGCGCCGCCTGCTCGCCTACGCGGAGGACACCGCGGGCGGTCTCATGACGTCCGAGCCGGTCGTGCTCGGCCCCGAGACGACCATCGCCACCGCGCTCGCGCAGATCCGGCGCAAGGACCTCGCCCCCGCGCTCGCGTCGATGGTGTTCGTCGCCCGGCCCCCGCTCGAGACGCCCACGGGCCGGTTCCTCGGCGTCGCGCACTTCCAGCGGCTGCTGCGCGAGCCCCCGCACGCGGCCGTCGGCTCGGTGCTCGACTCCGACGTCGAGGGCGTCGCTCCCGACGCTCCCCTGGGGCGCGTCACGCGCATCCTCGCGACGTACGACCTCCTGTGCGTCCCCGTGCTCGACGCGGAGAAGCGCCTGCTCGGCGCGATCAGCGTCGACGACGTGCTCGACCACATGCTCCCGGACGACTGGCGCGAGACGGACGACGACGTGGACACCGAGCAGGCGCGCGCCACGCTCGCGCCCGGCGCGCTGCCGCGTCCCGCGGCCCGCGGCGGCGCGACGGGGGTGACCCGTGGCTGACCGCCTCGACACCCCGAAGAGCGCGCGGCGCTCCCTCATCCCGCGGGTCAAGGTCGACCAGGACGCGGTCGGCCGCGCGACCGAGGGCATCGCCCGGTTCCTGGGCACGCCCCGGTTCCTCGTCTACCTCACCGTGTTCTGCGCGGTGTGGATCATCTGGAACTCGTGGGGGCCGGAGGGCCTGCGGTTCGACTCCGCGGAGTTCGGGTTCACCGCGCTCACGCTCATGCTCTCGCTCCAGGCGTCGTACGCGGCGCCGCTCATCCTGCTCGCGCAGAACCGCCAGGACGACCGCGACCGCGTCACCGCCGAGCAGGACCGGCAGCGCGCGGAGCGCAACCTCGCCGACACCGAGTACCTCGCGCGCGAGATGGCCGCGCTGCGCATCGCGCTGAGCGAGGTGGCCACGCGCGACTTCGTGCGCTCCGAGATCCGCAACCTGCTGGAAGAGCTGGAGGAGAAGTCGGCCCGCCAGCCCGACGACGAACCCTCCGACCGCTGACGCGAGATCGACCCGCCCGTCGCCAGATCGACCCCCCGAGGGTCGATCTCGGCCGCTCGGGTCGATCTCAGGATCCGCTACCGCGTGCCCTCGGCCGCCACGCGGCGCAAGCGCTCGACGAGCGCGGGGTCACCCTCGATGGCCAGGCCGTCGGCCGGGCCCCGGCCCCACAGCCACAGGTCGAGCGCCCACGCGGGGCCGGAGACCTGCGTCGTGGTCGAGCCGGGGAGGTCCACGAGCTGCGCGACGTCGAGGTCGTACGCGGTGCCCGACTCGGGGCCCGTCCCGGTGAAGCGCCCGAACGCGAGCTCCCAGCTCCGGGGCCGCTCCCCGAACCCGTCCACGACGACCGACACCGTCGCGCCGTCGGGCGTGAACACGCCCCAGCCGGGCACGCCGTCGATCATCACCGACAGCACCTCGTCGACGCCGTCCGCCGCGACGTCCGGGTCGGCGGGCGTGACGTCCCGGCCGGCCGTGAGCTCGGCGTCCGCGCGGTGGATCAGCGCCTCGTGCGCCTGCCGGCGCACGACCCAGCCGACGTGGCGGCCGTCGTCGTGCCACGACCAGCACGGCTCCGCCGGGTCGCGACCCGTGAGGGCGGCGACGAGCCGGCTCGTCGAGCGCTGCAGCAGCGCGGGCAGCTCCGCGTCCGACGACGGCCGCGCGAGCGGGGTGACGTCGTCGCCGTCGAGGCCGTGCCCGGGGGTGGGCCCGACGACGCGCGCCCAGAAGTCCTGCACCTCCGCGAGGTGGTAGAGCAGGTCCGCGCCGGTCCACTCGGGGCACGACGGCACGCGCGCGTCCGGGGGCGCGCTGCGCACGGCGTCGCCGAACAGCTCGCTGTCCCGTGCGAGGGAGGCCAGGGCGTCCATCCGTGCACCGTAGACCCGTTCGGCGCACCACGGCGTGCGATGCGCCTCACGTCCGTCCCGGGACCTAGGGCCCGGCGGACCGCGGCGCCGGCGCGCCTACGATGGGTCCATGCCCGACCCTGTTGCAGACCCGCTCGAGCACGCCGTCCGGCAGGCCCTCACCTCGGTCCTCGACCCGGAGATCCGCCGCCCCGTCACGGACCTCGGCATGATCCGCTCGGTCGCGGTCGCGCCCGGGGCGCCGGGCGCCGTCGTGACGGTGGGCGTGGACCTCACGGTCGCGACGTGCCCGATGCGCGACACGCTCTCGCGCGACGTCGCCGCCGCCGTGCGCGCGGTCGACGGCGTGGCGGACGTGCGCGTGGACCTGGGCGTCATGAGCGCGGAGCAGCGCGCCGAGCTGCGCACGATGCTGCGCGGCGGCGTGGGCGAGCCCGAGATCCCGTTCGCGAAGCCGGAGTCGCTGACCAGGGTCTACGCGATCGCGTCCGGCAAGGGCGGTGTGGGCAAGTCGTCCGTCACGGCGAACCTCGCGGTCGCGCTCGCGGCGCAGGGCCTCGAGGTCGGCGTCGTCGACGCGGACATCTACGGGTTCTCGATCCCGCGCATGCTGGGCGTCGACCGGCAGCCCACGCGCGTGGACAACATGCTCCTGCCGCCGATCGCGCACGGGGTGAAGGTCGTCTCGATCGGCATGTTCGTCCCGCCCGGCCAGCCGGTCGTGTGGCGTGGCCCCATGCTGCACCGGGCGCTCCAGCAGTTCCTCGCGGACGTGTTCTGGGGCGACCTCGACGTCCTGCTCCTCGACCTGCCGCCCGGGACGGGGGACATCGCGATCTCCGTGGCGCAGCTCCTGCCGGGCAGCGAGATCGTCGTCGTCACGACGCCCCAGGTCGCGGCCGCCGAGGTCGCGGAGCGCGCGGGCTCGGTCGCCACGCAGACGCAGCAGGGCGTGGTGGGCGTCGTCGAGAACATGTCGTGGCTCGAGCAGCCCGACGGGTCGCGGCTGGAGGTCTTCGGGTCCGGCGGAGGTGAGCGCGTCGCGGCGAACCTGTCCCGCGCCACCGGGACCGACGTCCCGCTCCTCGGCCAGGTCCCGCTCGACGTGTCGCTGCGCGAGGCGGGCGACGGCGGCACCCCCGTGGTGCTCGCCGACCCCGGTTCGCCCGCGGCCGTCGCGCTGCACGACGTCGCGCTCGGGCTCGCGCGGAGGCCGCGCGGCCTCGCGGGGCGCTCGCTCGGGGTCACGGTCGTCTGACGCCTCCTGCCGGGGCGCCTGACGCCTCCTGCCGGGCCGCCTGACGCCTCGTGCCGGGGCGCCCGAACGGGGAGCCCCGGGGGCCGGGCGGGCGACGTGCCTCGTCGTCCGGCAGGGCCCCTGTCTTTTCTCCGTGCCACGGTATAGTCTCGCCCGCATCTCGTCAGGGGGGACGGCCGTCGGGCCGGTGAGGGGGATCGTGTCGTGGCGTCGTCGCTGCTCCACGCTGCCCTCTTGCGCCCTCGCACGCCTTTGCGCACCCTCGTCCGTTCCCCGTCGCCCCGCGCGGGGGCGTTCGGCCCCTTACCGATAGGTGACCTCTGGGTGGAGAGAACGCGACGGAACTCCTCCCCAGGGATGACGACGCCCCCGGTCCGCACCCCCTAGCCTCGGGCCGGGCGTCCACCCGACCGCCCTCGCAGCACCCTCTCACCGACCGTCACCGTCGTCCCGTCACCGTCGCCCAGGAGCCCGCACGTGGGTATCACCCGCCGGATCGTCTTCCCCGCCCTCCGCATCGTCGTCTGGGGGGTCATCGCCGCCGCGCTCGCCGTGATCGCCTTCCGGTCGGCGCCCGAGCCCCCCGCGGACCCGGCCGTGCCGTCCGCGGAGCTCGTCGAGCCGCGCGTGACCGTGACCACGGGCGACGTCACCAACACCGTCACCCTGACCGGGCAGATCGTCGCGGACCCGGCCGCGCCGCAGAAGGTCACGCAGCGCGGCGTCGTGACGGCGGTGCACGCCCAGCCCGGCGACGTCGTCGAGGCCGGTGCGCCGCTGCTCGAGGTGACGCTCACCGAGCCGCAGGAGCCGGTGACGAAGACCGACCCCGAGACGGGCGAGGTCACGGTCACCGAGCGCCGGCCGAAGGTGACGAAGGAGACCGTGAAGGCCACCACCGCCGGCACGGTCGCCACGTTCACCGCTCTGAAGGACCAGGAGGTCGCCGTCGGCGAGGACTTCGCGTCGGTCTCCCCCGGGACGCTCTCCGTCACGGGCAGCATGGTCGCCGAGCAGCAGTTCCGCCTGCTCCAGATCCCGACCGAGGCGACGGTCACCGTCACCGGCGGGCCCGCACCGTTCACCTGCACGAACCTGCGCATGGGCACTGCCGCCGCTCCCGCCGGGACGCCCGAGGACGGCGCGACCGACCCCGCCGCGGGCGCGACCTCGGCGAGCGTCACGTGCGCCGTGCCGGGCGACGTCACCGTCTTCGCCGGGCTCGCCGCCGAGCTCGAGATCACCGCCGGCTCGGTCGAGGGCGCCCTCGTCGTGCCCGTGACCGCGGTGCTCGGCCGGGTCGAGCAGGGCAAGGTGTGGGTCGTCGGCGCCGACGGCGAGCCCGAGGAGCGCGCCGTCACCCTCGGCCTCACCGACGGCAGCGTCGTCCAGGTCACCGAGGGGCTCGCCGAGGGCGACGAGGTCCTCGAGTTCGTGCCCGGCCAGGACGTCGTGCCGGTCGTCGACCCCCTGACCGGCGAGGTGGTCGGGGGATGAGCCTCCTGGAGCTGAGCGGGGTCGCCCGCTCCGTCCTCCTCCCCGACGACCGCGAGCTGGAGATCCTGCGCGGCATCGACCTCACCGTCGACGCCGGAGAGCACGTCTCGATCGTCGGGCGGTCGGGCACCGGCAAGTCCACCCTGCTCAACATCCTCGGGCTCCTCGACACCCCGACCGGCGGCGAGTACCTGCTCGACGGCGTCCCCATCGGCCGGCTCTCCGGACGCGCCCGGGCGCGTCGCCGCGGGACGGACTTCGGGTTCGTCTTCCAGCAGTTCAACCTCCTCCAGGGCCGCACGGCGCTCGAGAACGTCGTCGCGCCGCTGCTGTACGCGCGCGGCCGGCAGTTCTGGCAGCGCCGGACGCTGGCCGCGGAGATGCTCGACCGCGTCGGGCTCGGCGACCGCCTCGACACCCGCCCGGAGAAGCTCTCGGGCGGCGAGCAGCAGCGCGTCGCCATCGCCCGTGCGCTCGTGCGCGTGCCCCGCGTGATCCTCGCCGACGAGCCCACGGGCGCGCTCGACGTCGACACGGGCAGCGAGGTCATGAACCTGCTCGACACGATCGCGCGCGAGAACGGGTCGGCGCTCATCGCCATCACGCACGACCTCGCGGTCGCGTCGCGCGCGGCCCGCCAGTTCCGGCTCGCCGACGGCGTGCTCACCCCGATCGCCATCAGCGCGCGCAGCGCCGGCTCGCTCGCGTCGCTCGACGCCCCGGGCGCACACCCCGGGACCCAGGACGTCGCGGGGCCCTACGGCCCCGGGGCGGAGGGCGCCACCGCGCCCGCGCTGGAGGCCGGCGACGACCAGGCGGAGCACGTCGCGCGGCCTTTGGTCGCCTCGCACGGCTCCGCCCCGCGCGCGGGGGACGCCGCGTGACCGGGGTCGTCGGCGCCGTCCTCGAGGCGTGGGACGAGCTGCGGGTCCACAAGGTCCGCGTCCTGCTCGCGCTCGTCGGCGTCGCCGTCGCGGTCTGCGCGATCACGGCGATCTCCGCGGCCGGCGAGATGCTGCGCCAGGTCTCCGCCGAGCAGAACGACCGCTGGGGCGGTCGCGCCGCCACGCTCCAGGTGTCGGCCTGGCCGACCGGCGAGAGCGGGAGCGTCATGCCCGCGCCCGAGGAGTACGAGCGCGTGTTCGACGAGGTCGTCGAGCGCTACGCGATCGGCTACTCGTCGATGCTGCGCGACGCGCCGGCGCCCGTCCGCTTCCCCGACGGCACGCGCGAGGTCTACACGACCGGCGTCGAGGCCGACTGGGCCACGATGCACCGCTTCGAGGTGACGTCGGGACGGTGGTTCACCGACGCCGACGCCGACCGCCTCGCGCCCGCGCTCGTCGTCAACCAGGCGTTCCTCGACGCGCTCGGCGGCGTGACCGTGGCCGAGCACCCGACCGTGACGATCGGGGGCGACAACCCGGTGGTCGCGACCGTCGTCGGGGCGTTCCCGGACGACTGGCCGCAGGCCGAGCCGCAGGCCTACGTCCTCGTGGACGCCCAGTCGGCCTGGGTCACACCGGAGTCGCTGGAGATGACCGGGCCGCCGCGGCTCGAGCTGTGGGTCCCCGACGAGCTCGTCGAGGCGATCCAGCGTGACGTCGCGGGCGCGATCAGCGGCACGCAGGCCGAGGTCTACCGGTCCGACTCGGCGAGCTACGGCGTGGTCGACGGTGCGATCCGCTGGGTCGTGCTCGGCGTCAGCGTGATCGCGCTCCTGCTCGGCGGGCTCGGGCTCGTCAACATCGCGCTCGTCACCGTGCGCTACCGGATCCGCGAGATCGGGATCCGCCGGAGCTTCGGGGCGAGCTCGGGCCGCGTCTTCTTCTCCGTGATGATGGAGAGCGTCGTCGCGACGACCGTCGCGGGCGTGCTGGGCGTGACCGTCGCGGTCGTCGCGCTGCACAACCTCCCGCTCGACGCGCTCATGGGCTCGGCCGTCCAGGACGCCCCCGGCTTCCCGTTCTCCGCCGCGGTGACCGGGATGCTCGCCGCCGTCGGGATCGGCGCGCTCGCGGGTCTCCTCCCGGCGCTCGTCGCCGTCCGCGTCAAGGTGATCGACGCCATCCGCTACTGACCGACCGTCACGACGACGTCCGACGTACTCGACCGCTCCGCCCACAGCCAGGAACACCAGACAGGGGATGCACGACATGACACGACGACTCACGGCTCGCGCCACCACCACCGCGATGGTGATGGGGGGTGCGCTCCTGCTCGGGGCGTGCTCGTCGGGCGCAGAACCGTCGACCTCCGAGGCGGACAGCCCTCTGACCGCCTTCTTCGAGGACGTCTACGGGGACTGGGACGAGGAGAAGATGCAGGCGGAGCAGCGGGAGATCGAGGAGGCGACCGCCCGCTGCATGACCGAGCAGGGGTTCGAGTACCAGCCGGTCGACCAGTCCGGGATGAGCTTCACGTCCGAGGAGGACGCCGAGCGCGACCCGGAGCAGTACGCGGCGGAGTACGGGTACGGCTTCACCATCTACGAGGAGCCGTCCGCGGAGGAGCAGGCGGAGATGGACGCCTGGGTCGACCCGAACCAGGAGTACGTGGAGGCCATGTCCGAGTCGGAGCAGACCGCCTACTACGAGGCGCTCTACGGCGACATGGCGAGCATGGAGTACGACGAGGACGAGGAGATGCCGGAGTACGACCCGTCGACGGCCGGCTGCCAGGGTGCCGCGCAGGAGGAGGTCTACGGCGACCAGAACGCCCTCTGGGAGAGCGAGGAGATGACGGCGTTCAACGAGGCGACGACCCAGCTCTACGAGGACATCGCCGCCGACCCGCGCCTCAAGGAGGTCGACTCCGCGTGGGCCGGGTGCATGGCCGACGCGGGCTTCACCGGCTACGCCTCACCGCAGGAGGCGATGGACGACATGATGGAGCGCTCGAACGCGCTGTGGGAGGGTGCCGACCCGGAGGGACCGAGCGAGGAGACCCTCGAGGCGGCCAAGACCCTCGAGCGGGACACCGCCGTCGCCGACGCAGCCTGCCAGAAGGAGGTCGGCTACCAGGAGGTGCACCTGGACGTGCAGATCGACCTCGAGACGGCCTTCGTCGAGGAGCACCAGGCGGAGCTGGAGACGATCCGCGACCTCATGGCGGAGGCCCAGCGGTGAGCGTGGACGACACCCGGCTCCTCGACGCGGCGACGGAGGACCCCGCGGAGCGGGACCCGCAGGACGGCCGCGGGCGCCGCCGGCTCTCGCTGACGGGGCACCGCCTGGTGTGGTTCGTCGCCGGCGTCGCGGTGCTCAGCCTGGTGGCGGGCATCGTGCTCAGCCGTCTCGTCGTCTCGCCGGCGCAGGCGGCCGCCGACGCCGAGCCTCCCGAGGCGGGCCTCATCACCGTGCCCGTGGAGCGGCGGACGCTCGCCAACGACGTGACGCTGCGCGCGGACGCGACGTACGACGACGCGGTGTCGGTGAAGATCGAGACCGGCGACCTGGGTGGTCCCGCCGTCGTCACGGGTCAGGTCCCCGAGGTCGGCGCGGAGCTGGGCGCGGCGGGCGTCGCGCTGGAGATCGCGGGGCGCCCCGTGATCGTGCTCCCGGGCGAGCTCCCGGCGTACCGGTCGCTGCGCGTGGGGGTCTCCGGTCCCGACGTGCTCCAGCTCAAGGCGGCGCTCGGTGCCGTCGGCATCGACCCCGGGCGCGCCGACAGCGACCTCTACGACGCCGCGACGGCCACCGCCGTCGAGAAGCTCTACGCGCAGGTCGGCTACCCGGCGCCGTCGGCCGCGGAGGAGGCCGCGCTCGCGCTGTCGAGCGCGCGCGAGGGCGTGCGCGCGGCGGAGGACGCGCTCGACGGGGCGCGCGCCGCGCTCGCGGCGGCGCAGACCGGCGCGACCGACGTGGAGAAGCTGCAGGCCGACAACGCCGTGCGTGCCGCGGAGCGCGCGGTGGCGGCGGCGCAGGCCGAGGGCGGCGACGTCGCGGGCGCGCAGGACGAGCTCCGGCTCGCGCAGGCGCAGCGGGCCGAGCTCGACCGTCCGCGCCAGACGGCGGCGGAGAGCGCGGGCGTCGAGTCGGCGCGGCGCCAGCTCGCCGACGCGCAGGAGGCCCTCGAGGAGGCACGGACGCAGACCCTGACGGCGCTGCCGGCGAGCGAGGTCCTCTTCCTCGCCGGGCTCCCCCGCCGCGTCGACGAGGTGCAGGTCGAGCGGGGCAGCACGATCGAGGGTCCGGTCATGTCCGTGTCCGGGGCGACGCTCGTGCTCGAGGCGTCGGCGGCGGCGTCCGACGCCGAGCTGCTCGAGGTCGGAGCGGCCGCGACGCTCACGCTGCCGGACGACTCCGAGGCGACGGCGACCGTGACGGCGGTCGAGCCGGCGTCGGCGGCGAAGGACGGCGAGGGCGAGGGCGACGAGAAGGGCGGGGGCGCCGGTCGCTTCACGGTCTCGCTGACCCCCGACGCCCTCACGCCCGAGCAGGTCACCGCCCTGCAGGGCCAGAACGTGCGCATCCGCGTCCCGGTCAGCTCGACGGGGGGCGAGGTGCTCGCCGTCCCGCTCGCGGCGCTCACCGCGGGGCCGGGGGGCGAGTCCCGCGTCGAGGTCCGGCGCGGGTCGGGCGCGGACGCGACGACCGAGCTCGTGGACGTCGAGACGGGGCTCGCGGCGCAAGGGTTCGTCGAGATCGTCTCCGCCGACGGCGAGCTCGACGAGGGCGACCTGGTGGTGGTCGGCGAGTGACCTGGACCGAGCTGGGGCTCCCGGGGACCGATCCCGGCGGCGGCCCCGACGCGGTGGCCCCGGGACCGCCCGACGGCACGACGTCGACCGACGGGTCGGCCGACGGCACCGGGGGCGGGAGCGTCCCCGCCGCCGTCGTCGACCTCGTCGACGTGTCGCGCAGCTTCCCGGGTCCGCCCCGGGTGGACGCGCTCCGGGGAGTGAGCCTGCGCGTGGACCCCGGCGAGTACGTGTCGATCATCGGCCCGTCGGGCTCGGGCAAGTCCACGCTGCTCAACATCCTGGGCCTCCTCGACCGGCCGACGTCGGGCGAGTACCTGCTCGACGGCGTCCCGACCGGGAGCGCGTCGGAGTCGGTGCGCTCGAGCCTGCGCGGCGGTCGGATCGGCTTCGTCTTCCAGTCCTTCCACCTGCTGCCGCAGCGCACGGTGCTCGACAACGTCCTGCTCGCGACCCTGTACAGCGGCGTGCCGCGCGGGGAGCGCGAGGAGCGGGCCCGCACGGCGCTCGAACGCGTGCACCTCACGCACCGGACGACGTTCCACCCGACCACCCTCTCGGGGGGCGAGCGCCAGCGGGTCGCGGTCGCCCGGGCGATCGTCGCCGCGCCGCACCTGCTGCTCGCGGACGAGCCCACGGGCAACCTCGACTCGACGAACTCGGCGGAGGTCATGGACCTGTTCGACGAGCTCCACGGGGACGGGCTCACGCTGGCCGTCATCACGCACGACCCGGTCGTCTCCGCGCGCGCCGAGCGGCGCGTGCGGATCGCGGACGGCCGGCTCGAGGAGCTGGACCGGTGAGGGGGCCGTGGGACCGGGTCCGGCACGCGCGCCGGCGGGGCGCCGCGCGTCCCGGGCGCGACGCCCGGCTGCGCGTGCGCGGGCGCGACCGGTTCGGGGCGCGCGACCTCTTCGCCGAGGCGGCGCACGGGATCGCCGCGCGGCCCGGCCGGCTCCTGCTCACCGTGCTCGGGACCGTCCTGGGGATCGCGTCCGTCGTCGTGACGGTCGGCCTCGCGCAGACCGCCGCCGGGCAGATCAGCAAGCAGTTCGACGCGGTCGCGGCGACGCAGGTCGTCGTCGAGCCGAAGACGACGACGCTCATGTCGGGCGAGGAGCGCGCCGTCGCCCGGCTCCCGTGGGACGGCCCCGAGCGCGTGCTGCGCCTCGCAGGCGTCGAGGAGGCAGGGGCGGTCGCGGCCGTGGACGTCGCGGGGGCGTCCGTCACGGCGGTGCCCGTCAACGACCCGTCCGTCGCCGCTCAGGCGAGCCCGGACGTCGTCGCCGCGACGCCGGGGCTCCTGGGCGCGGTGCGGGGCGAGGTCGTCACCGGTCGGTTCTTCGACGCCGGGCACGACGCGCGCGCCGACCGTGTCGCGGTGCTCGGGGCCCGCGCGGCCGAGCGGCTCGGGATCAACCGCGTGGACCGTCAGCCGTCGGTCTTCGTGGGCGAGCGGTCGTACACGGTGATGGGGATCGTCGACGACGTGCAGCGTCGCACCGGCCTGCTGGACGCCGTGATCCTCCCCGCCGGGACGGCGCGCGCCGACTTCGGGGTCGGCGCCCCGGAGGAGCTGCAGCTGCGGATCGCGACGGGCGCGGGGAGCGTCGTGGCGCGGCAGGCGCCCGTCGCGCTGGACCCCAACGCCCCGGAGGGCTTCGTGGTCAAGGCGCCCACGTCGGGCTCGGCGCTGCGGGAGAACGTCCAGGCGGACGTCAACGCGATCTTCCTCGCGCTCGGCGGCATCGCGCTCCTCGTCGGCGGGGTGGGGATCGCCAACATCACGCTGCTCTCGGTCATGGAGCGGGTCGGCGAGATCGGGCTGCGGCGCGCGCTGGGGGCGACCCGACGCGACATCGGTGCGCAGTTCGTCGTGGAGTCGGTCGTCGTCGGGCTGCTGGGCGGCCTCGTCGGGGCCGCGCTGGGCGTGATGGCCGTGGTCGTCGTCTCCGTGGTGCAGGAGTGGACGCCGATCCTCGACGTCCGCATGGCCCTCGGTGCGGCGCTCCTCGGCGGCGTGGTCGGCCTCCTCGCCGGCACCTACCCGGCCCTCAAGGCCGCGGCGATCGAGCCGATCGCGGCGCTCCGCGGCGGGACCTGACCGCGCGGGTCGC
>NZ_JBGNYC010000019.1:0-76058 GCF_051844275.1 Cellulosimicrobium sp. CpK407 | reverse complement strand
ACCCGCCGGAGGCGCGGCCCTGGTACTGGACCGCCCCCGCGACCGGGCGCGCCGCGCGCAGCCTGGCTGCGCCGCGCCGGAGCGGTGGTCCTGCTCGGGATCATCGGGCTCGCGCCGTCGGTCGCGTCGACGGACCGCGACACGTCGGTCGCGAACGTCGACATGTTCTTCGTCGTCGACCGCACCGGGTCCATGGCGGCCGAGGACTACGGGCCCGAGGGCGGCCAGGAGCGGCTCGACGGCGTGCGGCACGACATCAGGAGCCTCACCGAGGCGATCCCCGGCGCCCGGTACTCGATCATCTCGTTCGACTCGCAGGCGTCGCGCCAGCTCCCCCTGACGACCGACGCGCGCGCGATCACGTCGTGGGCGGACACGTTCCACCGCGAGATCACGCGGTACTCGCAGGGCTCCCTCACCGACCGGCCCCTCGACGAGCTGCGCTCCGCGCTCCAGGGGTCCGCCGAGCAGCACCCGGCGAACGTGCGCCTCGTCTTCTTCCTCAGCGACGGCGAGCAGACGGCGGAGGGCGAGCCGCGCTCGTTCGCCGACCTGGCGCCGCTCGTCGACGGCGGCGCGGTGCTCGGCTACGGCACCGCCGAGGGCGGCCGGATGAAGGAGTACGACCCCGACGTCGAGCCCGAGGAGGCGGAGTACATCATCGACTGGTCGCAGCCGAGCGAGGACGGCGAGCCCGTGGAGGCGCTGTCCGTGCTCGACGAGGAGTCGCTCACCACGCTCGCGGACCAGCTCGGCGTCCCGTACGTGCACCGGCAGGAGCCGTCGGAGACGGCGTCGCTCGTCGCGGGCGTCGACCCGCAGCAGGTCGCGGCCGACGGCCGGCGCGACGTCACGGCGTACCGCCCCGTCGTCTGGCCGTTCGCGCTCGCGCTCGTCGCGCTGCTCGGCCTCGAGGCGTGGTTCTGGTCGCGCTCGGCCAGCCGCTCGCTCGTGCGCCCGACGACGGCCCGGGCGTCGGCGACCGGCGGACCCGCGCCCGGCCCGGGCGCTGGGGAACCGGGCGCGCACGGCGACGGCGACCGGTCGCCGTCGGGCACCCCCACGGCGGACCGGGTGGAGGTGCGTCGATGACCTGGCCCTCTCCCCCGACGCCCCCGACGGGGCGGCGGAAGCCGCGCCCGACGGGTGTCGCGGCGCTGCGCGCCGCGCGGCTGCGCCGGCGCACCTGGTGGCTCGTCGGGACGCTGCCCGTCGTGCTCGCGCTCGTCGTCCTCGGGGTCAAGCTGGCTCTCCTCGCGCCGATCGCCGCGACGGCCAAGGACCGCTACGAGGCCGGGGAGGCGACGACCGCGGCGGACTACTACGGGATCCAGCGGGTCCTCAACATCGTCGAGCCGTGGAAGGCGCACTACAACCACGGGACGGCGCTCGCCCGGTCCGAGGACTCGTGGGCGCTGTACGACGCGATCACGTCCCTCGACCGCGCGTACGACCTCGCGGAGCACGAGAGCCCCGAGGAACGCTGCATGATCCAGACGAACCTCTCGCTCGCGTACGAGATCCAGGGCGACCGCGACATGGCGTACGCGGAGGGCAAGGCGGCCGAGCTCGCGCTCGTCGAGGAGGCGATCGCCGCCCGCGACGCGGGGCTGCCGTACGACGAGGAGGTCCTCGACCCGTACGGCGACGGGAGCGAGGAGCCCGACCCGGAGGAGCTGCGCCAGGACGTCCAGGACTGGTACGAGTACGCCGAGCAGGAGTACGCGACGGCCGAGCAGATCCGCGGCTGGCCCGACTGCGGGGAGTCCGAGCAGACGCCCGAGCAGGAGGAGCAGAACGAGGCCGCGCAGCAGCGCCTCCAGGACAAGCAGCAGCAGGCGCAGGACTCGCAGCCGGAGAACGAGGGCGGCGGGGACACGCAGGAGGGCGAGGGCTCCGAGGGCGACGAGCAGTCGGAGGCCTCGGGCGGCGAGGGCTCGGGGGGCGAGGGCCAGCAGAGCCAGGCCGAGCGCGAGGAGCAGCAGCGCCAGGAGGAGCTCCAGCAGCAGGGCTCGGAGGCGCGCGAGGAGCAGGAGCGGCTCGAGCAGGAGTACCGCGACCTCTACGGCGACCAGCCCGGGACCGGCACCGACCCGGGAGACGGCAGCGGGAGCGGCACCAAGAACTGGTGAGCGGCCCCGGCCCCGCGGGTGGGCAGCCGTTCCGTGACCACCCGCTCCCCCGTCCGAGGCCCGTGGACCAGGACGTGCCGCAGGCGTGACCACCCTGCGAGACGGCGGCCGGGACCCGCGAGCGCGCCGGACGGTGGCCCGTACCCTCGGCGACCGTGACCACACCTGAGCATCTGACCGTCCTTCGAGCGCTCCACTCGACGCCGTCGCGCCGCTACCTCGCGCCGGACCCGGTGCCGGACGACGTGCTCGACGCGATCCTCGACGCCGCGGTCCGCGGGCCCAGCGGGGGCAACCGCCAGCGGTGGGCGTGGGTCGTCGTGCGGGACCCGGCGACCAAGGCGCAGATCGCCGAGTGGTACCGCGAGGGATGGCGCGCCGCGTACGGAGACCGGCGCGACGCCGTCCTCGGAGCCGCGACCGACGACGCGGGCGTGAGCGACGCGGGCTTCCGCGCCGTCGAGCACCTGGCCCTGCACCTGGAGGAGGCACCGGTGTGGGTCGTACCGGTGCTGCGGGACGCGGCGGGCTCGACGGACCCCCGGCTCGGCGCCTCGATCTACGGCGCGGTGCAGAACCTCGTGCTCGCCGCCCGGGCCTACGGGCTGGGGACGACGCTCACGACCTTCCACACGGTCCGCGAGACCGACGTCGCCGCGCTGCTCGGCCTGCCCGACGACGCCCTGACGATGGGCCTGGTCCCGCTCGGCTACCCGGCTCGCGGGCGCTGGTCCGAGCCGCGCCGTCGGCCCCTCGCGGAGGTCGTCCACCGGGACCGGTGGGAGGGCTGAGCGCACCTGGAAGAGGCGCGCGCCCGCGAGCGTTCGCCCCGGAGGAGACGCACGGTCGGACGACCGTGACGACGGCACGCACCCGGGCGACCGGGCGAGGAGGAGCACGATGACCGCGACGAGCACGCAGACCGGCGCCACCGGCGTCGACGACGCCGCCCTGGACAACCCGTCGTGGAGCGCCCTCACCGGCGCCCACGCGCACCTCGCCGAGGGCGACGACCTCGCGCGGTGCTACCCGGCCGACGTCTCGCCCATCACGGGCGTGCGCTCGTGGGACGAGCCCGGGGTGTGGGACGCGATCGCCACGCTCGTCGGGCCGGGCGGACGCTTCTCGGCGCCGCCCCAGGGCGTCGACCTGCCGACGGGCTGGACGCTCGAGGCCCGCGTGGAGGGGGTCCAGCTCGTCGAGACCGAGCGCCTGGTCACCCGTCCCGACCCGGAGGCGGTCGTGCTCGGCGCGGCCGACGTGCCGGACATGCTCGCGCTCGTCGAGCGCAGCCGGCCGGGGCCGTTCGAGGCGCGCACCTACCTGCTCGGGCGCTACGTCGGGTTCCGGGACGACGCCGGCCGGCTCGTCGCGATGGCGGGCGAGCGCCTGCACCCCGCAGGCTGGACGGAGATCAGCGCCGTGACGACCGACGCCGCGCACCGGGGACGCGGCCTCGCGTCCCGCCTCGTCCGCGACGTCGCGTTCCACGTGCAGGAGCGGGGCGACCGCGCGTTCCTGCACGCCGCGGCCGAGAACACCGGCGCGATCGCCGTGTACGAGCGGCTCGGGTTCGCGCTGCGCCGCCGCACGAGCTTCGGGTCCCTGCTCGCGCCGGCCTGAGGCCTCAGTCCTCGATCCCGTCCACGAGCAGGGTCCGCGGGCCGGGGCCCTCGTCGGCGAGCGCGTCGTGCGGGTTGACGAGGACGCACTTGCGCAGCGACAGGCACCCGCAGCCGATGCAGTCCGTGAGGTGGTCGCGCAGCCGCGTGAGCTGCTCGATGCGCGCGTCGAGGTCGGCGTGCCATCCCGCCGAGAGGCGGTGCCAGTCCTTGGCCGTCGGCGTGCGGTCGCCGGGCAGCGTCGCGAGCGCGGCGCGGATGCGCGCGAGCGGGATGCCGACGCGCTGGGACGCGCGCACGAACGCGACCCGGCGCAGCGTCTCGCGCGCGAAGCGCCGCTGGTTGCCGGGGGTCCGGCGGCTCGTGATGAGCCCCTCGCGCTCGTAGAAGTGCAGCGCGGACACGGCGACGCCGCTGCGCGCGGCGAGCTGGCCGACGGTGAGCTCGTCGCTCGGGGACGGGACGTCGTCTGGCACGCGGGCTCCTCGCCGGACGGCCGCCGCGCGGCTCGCGGCGGACTGCTTGACCTCAACATTTGTTGAGGTTCGAGACTAGCAGGGCGCGCCCGGACCGGGTCGCGTGCCGCCGCTCCGGCGCGGCCCGTCGCCACTGAGGGAGCACACCCGTGGACGCCATCCGCCTGCACGCGTTCGGACCGCCCGAGAACCTCGTCCTCGACCAGGTCCCCGACCCCGTCCCCGGACCCGGCGAGGTCCTCGTCGCCGTCCGGGCGCACGGCGTCCACCTGCTCGACACGACCCTGCGTCGGGGCGAGGCGGCGGGCGGCCCGCTCCCGCTGCCCGCCCTGCCCACGATCCCGGGACGCGAGGTCGCCGGGGTCGTGGAGGCGGTCGGGCCCGGGGTCGACGCGGCGTGGCGCGGGCGTCGCGTCGCGGCCCACCTCGGCGCCACGCCCGACGGCGGCGGGTACGCGCGGCTCGCCGCCGTCCCCGTCGCGCTGCTGCACCGGATCCCCGACCACGTCACGGCGCCCGACGCGATCGCGATGATCGGGACCGGCCGCACCGCCGTCGGCATCCTCGACCTCGCCGAGCTCGGCGCGACCGACACCGTGCTCGTCACGGCCGCGGCCGGCGGGCTCGGCACGCTCCTCGTGCAGAGCGCGCTCGCGATCGGCGCACGGGTCGTCGCGCTCGCCGGCGGCCCGGAGAAGGTCGCGCTCGTCCGCGGGCTCGGTCGGGAGCCGCACGCCGAGCGGCTCGTCGTGATCGACTACCGGGCCGAGGGCTGGCTCGACGAGGCGCGGGCCGCCGTCGGGCAGCACTCCCCCGACGGGGCGACCGTCCTGCTCGACGGCGTGGGCGGGGACGCAGGCACGGAGGCCGCGACGCTCCTCGCCCCCGACGCGCGTCTCGTGCTCTTCGGGTGGTCCTCGGGCGCACCGAACCGCGCCGGTGACGTCGACCACGGCGCCGGGAACGTCCCGAATCCCGGTGCGGGAGCGGTCGCGCGGGACGTACGGTGGGCCGTGGGACCCCAGGCCCGACCCTGGGGAGACCTGTTCGACCTGCAGGAGCGCGCGCTCGCGCTCGCGGCGGACGGGACGTGGCACGTCGTCACGCACCAGGTACCCCTCGCGGAGGCAGCGCGCGCCCACCGCGAGCTCGAAGCGCGCGCCACCACCGGAAAGGTCGTTCTCGTATGACGGCGGAGCCCCGCACCGACGCCGACGCGCCGACGTACGGCACCCCCGACGCCCCCGCCGTGCCCGCGGCCGGCGCGGCGCTCGCCCCCGGGACCCAGCGCACCGTCCTGTTCGGCATGGTCGCGTTCGTGTTCCTCGGCGCGTTCGAGGCGCTCGCCGTCGCGACCGCCATGCCGACCGTCGCCGTCGAGCTCGACGGCCTCACCCTCTACACGCTCGCGTTCGCCGCGTCGCTCGCGTCGAGCGTCGTCGGGATGGTCGCGTCGGGCCGCTGGAGCGACCGTGCCGGCCCGACGACGCCCCTGTGGACCGGCATCGGGCTCTTCCTCGCGGGCCTGCTGGTGGCGGGACTCGCGCAGGACATGCTCGTCCTCGTCGCGGGCCGCGTGCTCCAGGGCGTCGGGACGGGCCTGTACATCGTCGCGCTCTACGTGCTCGTGGCACGCGTGTTCCCCACCGACCGACGGCCGAAGGTCTTCGCCGCGTTCGCCGCCGCGTGGGTCGTCCCGTCGATCGTCGGCCCGGCCATCGCGGGGCTCGTCGTCGAGCACGTCGGCTGGCGCTGGGTCTTCCTCGCGGTCCCGGTGCTCGCCGTCCCGGCGCTGATCCTCATGCGCCCGGGGATGCGTGCCGCCCGCGGCTCGGCCCCCGACGACGCCGCGTCCCCGGCGTCCGACGACGTCTCCGCCCCGTCGGAGGACGTCCCTCCGGACGGGACCGACGACGCCGAGTCACCTCTCGACCGGACCGCGCGCCAGGCGTCGCTCGCCTGGGCCGTCGTGGCCGCCGTCGGGATCGGGGCGCTCAACTACGCGGGCCAGCTCCGCGGGCTCGGGCTCGCCGCTCTCCTCGTCGCGTCGCTCGCCGCCGTCGCGCTCGCCGTCCCGCGGCTCCTGCCCCCGGGCACGACCCGCGCCGCGCGCGGCCTGCCGAGCGTCATCGCGATCCGCGGGCTCGTCGCCGCCGCGTTCACCGGCGCCGAGGTGCTGCTCCCGCTCCTGCTCTCCCACGAGCGCGGGCTCGCGCCGTCGCTCGCCGGCGCGGTGCTCACGTTCGGCGCCGTCGGCTGGTCGACCGGGTCCTGGCTGCGCGGCCGCGCGACGTGGGGGCTCCAGCACGCCGGCTACGTGCGCCTCGGCGGGACGCTCGTCGCGCTCGGCATCGGCGGCGCGGCGCTGCTCGCGTGGACCGCCGTGCCACCCGTCGTCGGCATGGTCGCGTGGACCCTCGCCGGTCTCGGCATGGGCATGACCCACCCGACCCTGTCGGTGCTGACGCTCGAGCTCTCGCCCGTGGCGGAGCAGGGCGCCAACTCCTCCGCGCTCCAGGTCTCCGACGCCGTCGCGGCCGCCACCGCGCTCGCCGTCACCGGGTCGCTCCTGTGGGCCCTGCACCCGACGCTCGGCCTCGCGTCGTACGTCGTCTGCTTCGGCGTCACGGTGCTTCTCGCCGCCGGCGTCGCCCTCCTCGCCCCCCGCACCCGCCCGACCCTCACGAGGTAGGACCCCGGTCGGATCGAGGTAGGACCCCGGTCGGATCGAGGGAGAACGGTGGTCCGGCGAGGTAGAGCCCTGGTTCTCACTCGACCGACCAGGGCTCTACCTCGCCGGACCGGGGGTCTTGGTGGGCGGGGCCCGGGTGCTATCTCGGCGCGGCGAGGGTCGCCGCGGCGGTGGTGTAGCGGTCGAGGACGATCTCGGTGAGCCGGGGGTCGGGGGCCAGCGGGGCAGTGACGACGTCGCCGCCCGCCTCGAGGACGCGGTCGTAGAAGAAGCCCGGCGCGAGCAGGTAGGCCGCGACGACGACGCGCGCGCCCGGGGCGAGGTCGGCGCGGGCGGCGGCGACGGCGTCGGGCACGGACGGTGCGGCCATGGCGCCGTAGCCCACCGTGACGGAGTGGGGGACGCGCTCGCGGAGCCGTGCGGCGAGCTCCTCGACGTCGCGCGCGGCGCCGGGCCGGCTGGACCCCGCGGCGGCGATCACGACGGCGTCGCCCGGGCGCAGCCCGGCCTCCGCCAGCCGCTCGGCGAGGAGGTCCGCGAGGCGCGGGTCGGGGCCGAGCGGCGTGCCTGCCGCGGCCCGTCCGCTCCCGGGGCCGCGGTCCTCGACCGCCGCCGCGACGTCGACGCTCACGTGGAACCCGCCGGAGAGCAGCAGCGGCACGACGACCGCGTCGCCCGGCCGCGCGCCGTCGACCACGGAGCCGTCGGCAGTGCTCGTCGCGGAGCGTCGCGGGTCGTCCGTCGCCGCGGACGGGGCGACGACCGACGTCACGACGTCCGCGACCTCGGGCTGCTGCACGTCGACGAACGCCTCGCGGACGTCGAGGTCGGGGCGCGCGGCGCGCACGTCGTCGAGGAGCGCACGGATCACGTCGCGGCCGGTGAGGTCGCTCGTGCCGTGCGAGCAGCCGATCAGCACGGGCGCGGCGCCGAGCGTCCCGCCGTCGGCGACCTCCGGCCCGGTGTCGGACGACGCCCCCGAGCCGGGCGACGCCTCCGACGGGACAGCGCCTCCGAAGAAGGCCGGGCTCTCCGCGCTCATGCGAGCTCCAATCGATATCCGCGCTTGACGACGGTCTTGACGAGGTCGCGCCGGCCGGTCGCCTCGCGCAGGCGCGCGACGGCGACCTCGGCCGCGTGGGGGTCGCGCGAGTCGCCGGGCAGGACGTCGAGCACGTCGTCGCGCGTGACGACCTCGCCGCGGCGCGCGGCGAGGAGGCGCAGCACCTCGAGGCTGCTGGGCGAGAGGGGCAGCACCTCGCCGTCGAGCACGGCGACGCGCGAGCGGATCTGGAGCGCGCCGGCGACGGTCGCGAGCGCGACGGTCTCGGCCTGCTCGTAGTGCGCGACGAGCGTGCGCACGAGGGCACCGAGCCGCCCGCGCTCGGGCTGGAGCGGCGTGACCCCGCGGTGCTCCAGCGGCTTCGCGGTGATCGGCCCGACGGCCGCCGCGACCATGGACCCGTCCTGGAACCGCGACACGACGAGGCGGCCCACGCCGTGCTCCTCGGCCGCGCTCAGCCACGCCTCGGCGCCGGGCGCGGAGGTGAACACGACGGCGTCGATCTCCCCGACGGCCGCGGCCTCGACGGACGCGCGCAGCGCCTCGGGGTCGGGCGGCGGCCCCCAGCGGTAGACGACGAGGCTCGCGACCTCGGCACCGGCCTCGGCGAAGACGACGTCGAGGCCGTCGGCCCCGGCGCCGTGGTGCTGGACGGCGATGCGCAGCCCGGCGACGCCCTCGCCGAGCAGCACGTCGGCGATCTCCGCCGAGGTCTCGGACTCGGCGACCCAGTCGGCCGTGAGCCCGGCGGCCTGGATCGCGCCGCGCGCCTTGGGCCCGCGCGCGACGATCCGCGCGTCGGCGAGCACCTCGAGCAGGCGGTCGGCGAGGCCGTGCGCGTCGGCGGCCTCGACCCACGAGCGGAAGCCGATGCCGGTCGTCACGACGACGACGTCCGGCGGGTGCTCGACGAGGTCGCGCGTCCCTGCGAGGAGCTGCTCGTCGTCGGCGTGCGGGATCATGCTCAGCGCGGGCGCGTGGCGGACCTCGGCACCCCGGCGCTGGAGGGCGGCGGCGAGCTCGCTCTTGCGGCGGTCGGCCGTGACGAGGACGGTGCACCCGGCCATGACCTGGCCGAGGGCGGGGCGATCGACGCCAGGGTCGGACGCGAGATCGACCCGAGCGGCCGAGATCGACCCTCCGTGGGTCGACGTCGCGACGGGCGGGTCGATCTCAGTGCTGCCGGTCACGCGACCGTCGCCGGGTCGAGCCGTCCCTCGGCGGCGACGTCCCCCATGACGATGATCGCCGGGGGGCGGACACCTGCCTGGGCGGCGTGCGCCACGATCTCGCCGAGCGGGGCCCGCGTGACGCGCTGGTGCGGCGTCGAGCCGCTCTCCACGATCGCGACGGGCATCGCGGGGTCGGCCCCGGCGCCGAGGGCCTGGGCCGTGATGCGTGCGAGCTGCGAGACACCCATGAGGACCACCAGCGTAGCCGTGCGGTCGCGCACCCCGGCCAGCGCGGCGGCGTCGAGCCCGTCGTGCCCGCTGGTCACGTGGAACGCGGCGACCGTCCCCCGGTGCGTGAGCGGGATGCCCGCGAGCGCCGGGACGCTCAGCGCGCTGGACACCCCTGGCACGACGTCGACCGGCACGCCCGCCTCGCGGCACGCGATCACCTCCTCGCCGCCGCGCCCGTAGACGAACGGGTCGCCGCCCTTGAGCCGCACGACGCGCCGTCCGCGCTGCGCCTGCTCCACGAGGATCGCGTTGATCTCGTGCTGCGGCACCGGGTGGTTGCCGGGCGTCTTGCCGACGTCGATCACCTCGACACCGGGCGCGAGCTCGTCGAGCACGTCGACGGGTCCGAGCCGGTCCGCGACGACGACGTCCGCCTCCGCGAGCGCCCGGCGCCCCCGGAGGGTGAGCAGGTCGACGGCGCCCGGTCCGCCACCGACGAGCGTCACGCGCCCGAGCCCGCCGTCGGTCGGCCGGCGACGCCGCTGGTCGGCCCCGCCGGAGCGCAGGTGCTCGGCGATCGCGTCGCGGACCGCGCGTGCCCTCCTCGGGTCCGCGCCGCCGTCGTGCCGCTGCTCCACCGGGCTGTCAGCGGCTCGTCGCGGCCGCGCGCGGCCGTCTGCTGACGGGCGCGCCGGGGGGACGTCGGTGACGACCCCGACGAGCACGTCGCCGCTGTGGGTCGTCGCGGGGGTGCGCGCGGTGCCCTCGTGCGCGGCCCCGGCGTTGACGCACCAGGTGCGGCGCGCGGCCGCCCATGCGGCGACGTCGCGGTTGGTCCCCGAGTCGTCCGTCGCCGCGAGCACGAGCCACGCGTCCTCGACGTCGGACTCGCGCACCTCGCGCGGCGCCCAGGTGACGCCCCCTCCGCCGGGTGCGGGGTGTCTGTCGTCCCGAGGACGGATCGACGACAGATACCCCGCACTCAGCGAGGCCGCGACGAGGTCGCGCAGGTCCTCGCAGACCTGCGGCGCGACGACGCGGACGTGCGCGCCGTCGTCGGCCATCGCCCGGGCGCGGCGGGCGGCGACGGGCCCGCCGCCCGCGACGAGGACCGTGCGCCCGGCGAGGTCGAGGCCCAGGAGCGTCGTCACGGCGCACCGTCCGAGGCATCGTCGGCCCTGGGGTCCGCGGCGGCGAGGGGGCGCGTCCCCACGTGCACGACGCCGTCGCGCACCTCGGCGGGCCACGTCGCCAGGTCCGGGGCGAGGCCCTGGACGGGCACGTACCCGGCGGCCTCGAGGCAGCGCCCGGTCGCGAGGTCGAAGACCTGCTTGTACATGGGCCCGGCGACGGTCGGGACGCCGCCGCGCGTCCCGACGATCCCGCGCGACATGACGTTCGCCCCCGAGAACGGGTCACGCTGCTGCACGACGCGCACCGTGTCGTCGGGGAGGCGGAAGAGGGCGACCTGCACCCCGCCCACGAGGGCGGCGACGCCGCGCTCGACGAGGAGGTCGCGCAGCAGGCACACCCGCTCCCACTCCGTGGTCGCCGACGTGGCCGTCTCCCCGGGGGGCACGGCCTGCTCTGCGGACACGACGCTCATCGACGGACCTCCAGGGTCGTGCCGGCGATCACCACGGGGCCGGCGGGGACGGTGGCGAGACCCGCGGCACGGGCCTCCTCCAGGGCGGCGCGCTCGTCCGCCGTCGCGGGCCGGATCTGGCCGCGCTCGGTGACGTACGCGAGGTCGGGGTCGGGCTCGGCGGGCGCGTTGACGAACGAGCCGAAGCGACGCAGCTTCTCCGGGTCCTCGAGGACCGCGCGCCACTCGTCCTCGTAGTCGCCGACGTGGCGGGCCATCGCGGCGTCGAGGTCGGCGCCGAGGCCGAGTGAGTCCTCTACGATCACCTCGCGGATCGCGTCGAGACCACCCTCGTAGTCCTCGACCCACGCGGCCGTGCGCTGGAGGCGGTCGGCCGTGCGGACGTAGTACATGAGGAAGCGGTCGATGGTCCGGACGAGCGCCTCGTCGTCCAGGTCCTCGGCGAGGAGCTGCGCGTGCCGGGGCGTGAACCCGCCGTTGCCGCCGACGTAGACGTTCCAGCCCTTGTCCGTCGCGATGACGCCGACGTCCTTGCCGCGCGCCTCGGCGCACTCGCGCGCGCACCCGGAGACGCCGAGCTTGAGCTTGTGGGGCGAGCGCAGCCCGCGGTAGCGCAGCTCGAGCTCGACGGCCATGCCCACCGAGTCCTGCACGCCGAACCGGCACCACGTGGACCCGACGCACGACTTCACGGTGCGTAGCGACTTGCCGTACGCGTGCCCCGACTCGAACCCGTGCTCCACGAGCCGGCGCCAGATGTGCGGGAGCTGCTCGATGCGCGCGCCGAACATGTCGATGCGCTGTCCGCCCGTGATCTTCGTGTAGAGCCCGAAGTCCTTGGCGACCTGGCCGATGACGAGCAGCCCGTCGGGCGTGATCTCGCCGCCGGGTATGCGCGGGACGACGGAGTACGTGCCGTCCTTCTGCATGTTCGCCATGACGTGGTCGTTGGTGTCCTGGAGCGTCGCCTGCTCGCCGTCGAGGATGTGGCCGTTGCCGAGCGACGCGAGGATCGACGCGATCGTGGGCTTGCAGATGTCGCAGCCGCGCCCGGCGTCGCGGACGAGCACGGCGCCGTGGGTGTCCGTCACAGGTTCCGGTACACGACCGAACCGCCCGACGATCTCGCTGAACGTGTGCAGGTCCGCGACGCGCACGGCGTCGAAGAGCTGCGCACGGGAGAGGTCGAAGTGCTCGCACAGCGCGTTCGAGACCTCGACGCCGGCGCGGGCGAGCTCGGTCGTCGTGATCTTCTTGACGAGCGGCAGGCACGACCCGCAGCTCGTCCCCGCGCGCGTGCACGCCTTGACGCCCGCGAGGTCGGTGCACCCGTGCTCGGTGACCGCGCCGCGGATCGTGCCCGCGCTGACGTTGTTGCACGAGCAGACCGTGGCGTCGTCGGGGAGCTCGAGGCTCGGCGCCCCGCCCCCGGAACCCTCGGGCAGCAGGAACAGCCCCGGGTCGCCCGGGAGCTCCGTGCCGAGCATCGGCCGCAGCGACGCGTACGGCGCGGCGTCCCCGACGAACACGCCGCCCAGGAGCGTGCGCGCGTCGTCGGACAGCACGAGCTTCTTGTAGACGCCCGCGACCGGGTCGGCCCACACGAGCTCCATCGCGCCCTCGGTGCGGGCGAACGCGTCGCCGAAGCTCGCGACGTCGACCCCCTGCAGCTTGAGCTTGGTCGCCGTGTCCGCGCCCGGGAACGTCGCCTCGCCGCCGAGCAGGCGGTCCGCGACGACCTCTGCCATCGCGTAGCCCGGCGCGACGAGGCCGATGCACCGACCCTCGATGCACGCGACCTCGCCCACGGCCCACACGTGCTCGTCCTCGGTGCGGCACGCGAGGTCGACGACGGCGCCCCCGCGCTCCCCGATCGCGAGCCCCGCCGCGCGCGCGAGCTCGTCGCGGGGCCGCACGCCCGTCGCGACGACGACGACGTCCACGTCGAGCCGGCCGCCGTCGGCGAAGTCGAGCCGGCCCACGTGGCCGGTCTTCCGGGAGACCTTCATCTCCTGGGTTCCGGTGCTGCAGCGGACCGCGATGCCCATGCCGTTGATGAGCCGCTTGAGCGCCTCGCCGCCGCCCAGGTCGATCTGCGCGTCCATCAGGTGCGTGCCGAACTGGATGACCGTGGCCTGCGCGCCGAGCGCCTTGAGCGCGCCCGCCGCCTCGAGGCCCAGGAGGCCGCCGCCGATCACCGCGCCGCGGACGGGGCGCTCCCAGCCGCCCTCGGTCGTCGCGTGCCGACGCTTCTCCTCGACCCACCCGCGCAGGGCCGCGACGTCGTCGATCGTGCGGTAGACGAACACGCCCGGGAGGTCGTTGCCCGGGATGGGCGGCATCGCGGCGCTCGACCCCGTCGCGAGGACGAGCTCGTCGTAGGCGTGCACCCGTCCGAGGCGGTCGGTGACGGTCTGCGCGTCGCGGTCGATCGACGTCACCGCGCAGTCGCGGTGCAGCGTGACGAGCGGGTCGTCCCACAGGGCCGGGTCGCCGAGCGTGAGCTCCTCGGCGTCGCGGGCCGAGAAGTAGCTCGTCAGGGCGACGCGGTCGTACGGCTTGCGCGGCTCCTCGGCGAAGAGCGAGACGCGCCACGCGCCGTCGGTGTCGCGGGCACGCAGCGCCTCGACGAGCCGCTGGGCGACCATGCCGCCGCCGACGACGACGAGGTGCCGGGGGGCAGCGGGAGCGCTGTGCGCGGGGGCGGGATCGGTCTGAGGTCCGGTCACGTCGGGCTCCTGGGGCGTCGGGCGGATCGGTCACCCGCCCGCGGGTCCGACGAGGGCTCCCGGGACGGTGCTGACGACGCTACGTACGGGCGGTTTCGCGGCCGTGCCCCGTCCGTTGCCCGTCCGTAACGGTGTTCTCACTCGGAGCCCCACCGCCGTGTGAGGTCGGCGGAGCGGGGCGAGATCGGCAGGTCGTGCCGAGATCGGCGGTCGTGACTGCCGATCTCGACTAGGCCCGCCGATCTCACATGCCGAGGCCGACGGGCGCCGGTGCTGCCTCGTCCTTCGGCTGGTCCGGGTCCGCCTTCGTGAGCCAGTCGACCAGACCGCACACGACGTCCTTGCAGCCCCCGCAGCCCGTCGTCGCGCGGGTGGCCCGCGCGACGTCGTCGACGCTGCGGGCGCCGTCGTGCCAGCACCCGACGACGTCGCCCTTGGTCACGCCGTTGCACGTGCAGACGGTCGTGCGGTCGGGCATGTGGGTCGGGGACGACGCCGGCGCGGGGGCCTGCGCGACAGGGCGCAGCAGCAGGTGGGCCGGGTCCGCGGGGACCGGGACCCGACGGGTGTACGTCGCGGTGAGGTCCGCGCCCACCTCGGGCGCGCCGACGCACGTCGCGCCGACGAGCAGGCCGTCCGCGACGACGACCTCGACGTGCCGCCCCGACGCGGGGTCGCTCAGCGTCACGGAGCGGTGCGCGGGGTCGGGCGCCCGCCGCTCGCCGCACACGCCCATCGTCACGATCTCCAGCCCCGCCGCCTTGACGCGCACGACGTCGGTCCCGGCCCTCGGGCGCTCGTCCACACCGGGGTTCCCGGGACCAGGAGGGCGCGGACGACCCGTGGACCCGGGACCGGCAGGGTGGGCGGCGACCCCGGACAGGCCCGGTGCCGACGGCCCGTGCGGCTCCCCGAGCGGGCGCGCGACGACGTTCATGGCGAGGCGCAGCGCCATGCTCGGCCGGTCGGCGTCGACCCCCAGGCGGACCCGTGGGCGCCCCGACGCCGCCCCCTGCGCGGCGTCCGGGTTCACCGCGCCGCCCCGGTCGGTCGAGCTCGCGCACCGCTCCGCGAGGTGGTCGGCGAGCCGGCGCGACTGGTCCCAGCCCTGCGCGATCAGCCCGGTGCCGCCCTCGGGCGGCCGCGCGCAGTCGCCGATCGCGAACACGCGCGGGTCGTCGGGGCTCGCCAGGTCGGGCCCGACGACGACGCCCCGGTCGACCGCGAGGCCCGCCGCGCGCGCGAGCCCGGCCTCGGGCACGGTGCCGCACGCGAGCACGAGCAGGTCGGCCTCGACGTCGACGAGCCGCGTCGCGTCGGCCGCTGCCCCGGCGCCACCGCCCGGGTGGGTCGACGGGCCGTCGGGAGCACCGCCGTCGGGCACGCGGAGCGCCACGCCCCGGACGGAGCCGTCGGTCACGAGGACCCGCTCGGTGCGCGCACGCGTCCAGGTCCGCACGCCGAGGCCCGCGAGGCCGCGCGCGACGACGCCGCCCGCGGCGCCGTCGAGCTGGCGGTCCATGACGCTCGCGCCCCCGTGCACCAGGCTGACGGCGACGCCACGACGTGCGAGCCCGCACGCGACCTCGAGCCCGAGCACGCCCGCCCCGACGACCACGGCGTGCCGGGCGTTGAGCGACGCCGCGACGATCTCGCGCGCGTCGTCGAGCGTGCGCAGCGCGTGCGCGCCGCGGGGCAGGCCGCCCGGGAGGTCCGTCAGGCCCGGCAGGTCGGGGACCCGCGCGGCCGCACCCGTCGCGAGCACGACGACGTCGTACGGGTGCGCGCCGTCGCCCGTGACGACGCGGCGCGCGGACCGGTCGATCGCGATGGCCTCGGTGCCGCGGCGCACCGTGACGCGGGCGTCGTCCGCCCCCGGCAGGCCGATCGCCGCGACGTCGACCTTGCCCGCCACGACCTCGCTGAGCAGCACGCGGTTGTACGGCGCGTACTCCTCCGCGCCGAGCACGGTGACCTCCACGGCCGACGTCCCCGCGGGCGCCCCGCAGCGCGCCACGAGGTCGCTCGCGAACCGCGACCCGACCATGCCGTTGCCGATCACGACGACGCGCGTCATGCGACCACCTCCTGCGCCGTGGACGCGCGCCGCACGTCCACGGCGCACACCTTGAACTCGGGCATGCCCGAGACCGGGTCGGTCGCGTCGGTGGTGACCCGGTTGACGCTGCCCTCCCCGCTCCAGTGGAAGGGCATGAAGACGGTGTCCGGGCGGATCCGGTCGGTCCACCGCGCGACGGCCTCGATCTCGCCACGGCGCGTCGTGAGGCGGGCGCGGTCGCCGTCGTCGACCCCGAGCCGCACGCCCAGGACCGGGTGGAGCTCGACGAACGGCTCCGGCACGAGCCGGTCGAGCTCCGGCACGCGGCGCGTCTGCGCGCCTGACTGGTAGTGCTGCAGCACGCGACCCGTGACGAGGTAGAGCGGGGCGTCGGCGCGCACGTCGTCGCTCGGTCCGACGTGGTCGACCACGACCATCCGCGCGCGCCCGTCCGGGGTCGCGAACCGGTCGAGGAACAGCCGCGGCGTCCCCGGGTGGTCCGCGGTGGGCACCGGCCAGTGCAGCCCCGGACCGCCGTCGTCCTCGTCCGCGTCGAGACGCGCGTGGCTCAACCCCGCGTAGTCGGCCACCCCGCCCGCGGACGCGCGCGCGAGCTCGTCGAAGACGACGGCGGGGTCCGTCGGGAAGGAGACGGACGAGCCCAGTCGGCGCGCGAGCTCCGCGAGGATCCACAGCTCCGAGCGCGCCTCGCCGGGCGCGTCGACGGCACGACGGCGCCGGATGACGCGCCCCTCGAGCGACGTCATGGTGCCCTCCTCCTCGGCCCACTGCGTCACCGGCAGCACGACGTCCGCGAGCAGCGCCGTTTCCGACCGCACGAGGTCGCACACCACGAGCAGGTCGAGGGCACGCAGGTTCGCGGCGACCTGGTCCGCGTCCGGCGCGCTGACCACGACGTTCGACCCGTGCACGAGCAGCGCCCGCGGGCGCCCGTCCTCGGCGTAGGTGGTCCGCGCACCGGCCGGCCCGGGCCGGGCGCCGAGCGCGCGCAGGAGCCTGACGGCGGGCATCCCCGGACCGGGGATCGTCGCCGGGTCCACGCCCCACACGGACGCGACGTGCGCGCGCGCCGCCGGGTCGTCGATCCTGCGGTAGCCCGGGAGCTGGTCGGCCTTCTGGCCGTGCTCGCGACCGCCCTGCCCGTTGCCCTGGCCGGTGATCGCGCCGTACCCGGAGCCGACGCGGCCCGGCAGGCCGAGCGCGAGCGCGAGGTTGATCGCGGCAGTCACCGTCGCGGTGCCCTGCGTCGACTGCTCGACCCCGCGGCCCGTGAGCACGTACGCGCCCGCGCCGCCGCGGGCGGGCGACGCCGCGGCGAGCAGGCGGGCCACATACCGCAGCCGCTCGGCCGGGACCCCGCAGACCGTCTCCGCGCGCTCGGGCCACCACGCCATGACGGAGCGCCGGACGTCGTCGAACCCCGACGTGCGCGCGGCGAGGTACTCCGCGTCCGCGAGCCCCTCCGTGACCACGACGTGCAGCAGCGCGAGCAGCACGACGAGGTCGGTCCCGGGCACGGGCTGGAGGTGCACGCCCTGGTCGCCCACCGGCCCCGCGCCCGGAGGCGGGACCAGCCGCCCCGGCGACCGACCGTCGTCGGGCACGGCACGCTGCCCGACGACGTCCGCCGGCTCTCCCGTGAGCGCCGCGGTGGCGCTGCGGCGCGGGTCCACGACGACGAGCCCGCCGCGCGAGCGCACGCCCGCGAGGTGCTGGACCGACGGCGGCATGGTCTCGGCGAGGTTGGAGCCGAGCAGGAGCACGGCGTCGGCCCCGCCGAGGTCGGCGAGCGGGAACGGCAGCCCGCGGTCGACGCCGAACGCCCGGTTCGCCCCGGCTGCCGCCGACGCCATGCAGAAGCGCCCGTTGTAGTCGATGTTCGCGGTGCGCAGGACCGTCCGCGCGAACTTGCCGAGCGCGTACGCCTTCTCGTTCGTCAGCCCGCCGCCGCCGAACACGGCGACGGCGTCCCACCCGTGCTCCGCCTGCACCCGGGCGATCCCGGCCACCACGACGTCCAGCGCCTCGCCCCACGACGCCGGGTGCAGCGCGTCGTCGCTCCCGCGCAGCAGCGGGGTCGTGATCCGGTCCGCCGCGCGGAGGACCGTCGCGCTCGTCCAGCCCTTCTGGCACAGCCCACCCCGGTTGGTGGGGAAGTCGCGCGGGGCGACGGTGACCGGGAGCGGTCCTGCGCCGGGCGTCAGGGACATGCCGCACTGGAGCGCGCAGTAGGGGCAGTGCGTGTCCACGCTCAGATCCCGGCCGACGCGAGCGCCGACCCCTTGCGCAGGTACACCGCCCAGGCGACGACCGCCATGACGGCGTACATCCCGATGAACGCCCACAGCGCCGGGACGAGCGAGCCGGCGAGGCTCGTCGACGCCGCGAACCCGCGCGGGATGAGGAACCCGCCGAACGCCCCGATCGCCCCCGCGATGCCGATGCACCCGGCCGCGGCCTTGCGCGCGCGGGCCCGCGCCTCGTCGAGAGCGGCGGCGTCGACCGCCGTCGGCCCGTCGAGCGCGCCGCCCGGGACGGCGCTCGCCTGGAAGACGGCCGGGATCATGCGGTAGGTCGAGCCGTTGCCGATGCCCGTCGCGACGAACAGGACGAGGAAGGAGGCGAAGAACAGGGCGAAGCTGTGCGACCGCAGGGCCTGGATCGCGCCGAACGCCCCGAGCGCCATGACGCCGTACGACGCGATGGTGACGCGCGTGCCGCCCACCCGGTCCGCGACGACGCCGCCGAGGGGCCGCGTGACCGAGCCGACGAGCGCGCCGAGGAACGCGATCGACAGCGTCACCTCGGGGAACTGGCCCGTGAGCAGCAGGGGGAACGCCCCGGCGTACCCGATGAACGACCCGAACGTGCCGATGTAGAGGAACGAGATGATCCACGTGTGCTTGTTCCGCGTCGCGGCGGCGAACGACTTCGGGTCGGCCTTCGCGGTGGACAGGTTGTCCATGAACCGCCACGCGAGGAACGCCGCGAGCAGGATGAACGGGATCATCATGAGCCCCGCGCGCTCGAGCGCGACGCCCGCTCCGGCGACGATGACGAGCGGCACCGCGAGCTGCACGACCGCCGTCCCCAGGTTGCCGCCCGCGGCGTTGAGCCCCAGCGCCTTGCCCTTCTCCCGCTCGGGGTAGAAGAACGAGATGTTCGCCATCGACGACGCGAAGTTCCCGCCGCCGAAGCCCGCGAGCGCCGCGACCGCGAGCATGACCCCGAACGGCGTCCCCGGGTCCTGCACCGCGACGGCGAGCGCCGCCGTCGGGAGCAGGAGCAGGAGCGCCGAGACCACGGTCCAGTTGCGGCCGCCGAACAGCGGCACCGCGAACGTGTACGGGATGCGCAGCGTCGCGCCGACGAGGCTCGGCACGGCGATGAGCCAGAACTGCTGGTCGACGGTGAACGCGAACCCGGCGGCGGGGAGCTGCGGCACGACGATCGACCACAGGGCCCACACCGCGAACCCGAGGAACTCGGCGAACACCGAGATCCACAGGTTGCGCGTCGCGACCTTCCGGCCGCCGTCGCGCCAGAACGTCGGGTCCTCCGGGTCCCAGCGGTCGATCCACCGCCCTGAGCGGTGGTGCGGCCCCGTGGTGGCGGGCGCGGAGGTCGCGACGGTCGTGGTGCCGGAGGGGTGCGCTGCGGACTGCTCACCCTCGTGGGTGGTGGGGCTCGTGGGCGCGGACATGGCGGCTCCTTCAGCAGGTCCCGGTCAGTGATCAGGACGCTAGGAACGCCGTGTTTCCCCCGCGCGCGACCGCCGTTAAGCCCGTGTGAGGGTTTCCGCACAGGGACCGCCGGGCCGCTGTGAGCATGCCCGGGCACCTCCGACGGGCACGGTTCCCCGGCGCGGACTAGACGTCGGCAAGAGCGACGGTCGCCCCGGCGGCGACGAGCAGCAGGAGGTAGCCCGTGGAGTGGGCCCTGTCCGGGATCCGGGGTGGTCGGCGGCGTAGCAGGACCACGACGGGTGTCGCTCCCGCCAGCAGGGCCAGAGCGGCCGCGACGTCGACGCTTCCCACGAGCCCCGGGGCTGCTGGCGCGGCTCCCCGCGTGATGAGCGTGACGAGGAGTGCGGGGGCGGCGATCGCGAGCGTGAGCGGGTTGGCAAGAGTCGTCGCGGCACGCATCGTCGCGCCGGCCCTGCGCAGGAGCGGCACCGTCACGACGCTCCCGCCGACCCCGAGGAATGCCGCGATGCCACCGACCGGCAGCCCCCACCAGGATCGCCCGCCGAGCGGGTCTGCGCTCCGTGGGTCTCGAGACCGGGAACGACGGAAGAACCCGGGCCGGACGAGCAGGTCGACGACGGTGAGCGCGAGGTAGGCGACGAAGCCCCAGCGAAGGAGCTCGCCGGGTGCCAGGCGTCCGGCGAGGGCGCCCGCGGCTCCGCCCGCCGCGAGGAGCGCGAGCAGCGGGGCCCGATCGGCGAGCCGGGCGAGCTCGCGACGGTCCGACGCCGCGGTGGCCACGGCGGCGTTGACGACCATGACGAGTGCTGAGGTCGCGGTCGCCACGCCGAGCGCGGCCTGGCCGAGGCCGGCGTCGGCGAGCGCGACGACGGGCACGGTGACGAACCCGCCGCCGAAGCCGAAGAGGACGGTGGTCACACCGACGCCGACCCCGACGAGGATGAGGACGAGATGCTCCATACCCCCATCTCAGAGTGCGCGACGCTGGCAGACGATCGATTCCCTGCCTGATCTCTTCGCGAATCCGCCATTAGGGTGAGCGCGTGCGGAACGTCGCCCTCACCGATCTCGACCACCTTCGCGTCGACGTGCTGCCGATCGGCACCGACTACCCGCCCGACACGCTGCTGGAGCGCCACGAGCACCGTCGGGCGCAGGTGCTCTACGGCGCGCGGGGCGTCATGCTCGTCGAGACGGACGACGGGTCGTGGACCGTCCCGACGGACCGCGCGGTGCTCATCCCCCCGGCCACGCCGCACGCGGTGCGGATGCTCGAGGTGACCACGTGGAGCCTGTACATCGAGCCGGACGCCGTCCCCTGGTGGCCCACGACGTGCACGGTCGTCGACGTGGGGCCGCTCCTGCGCGAGCTGTTGCGCGCGGCGAACGACCTCGAGGCCGAGTACGACGCCGACGGGCGCGACGGCCTCGTCGTCCGTCTGGCGCTGCACGAGCTGCGTCGTGTGTCGCCGGTACCGCTCTCGGTGAGTCTCCCGCACGCCGGGCCCTTGCGCGAGCTGTGCACCGCCTACCTCGCGGACCCGGACGTCGGGGTGACCAACGCCGACTGGGCCCGCGCGGCCGCGCTCAGCGAGCGAACGCTCGACCGCGCGTTCCGTGCCACGACCGGGTCGAGCCCGGCAGCGTGGCGCGCCCGCGCGCGCCTCCTGGCGAGCCTGCCGCTCCTGCGGCACTCCACCGTGACGCGGGTCGCAGCGAGACTCGGCTACGCGACCCCCGCCGCGTACACCGCAGCGTTCACCCGCACGTTCGGAAGACCGCCGTCGCGCTTCCGCTGAACCGGCGGGCAGGTTCTCCTGCAGCGACCGAGGTGGTGCCCGGACCCCGCCGAGCACCCGGCACCGCTTCGGCGTTGCGGACCTGCGTACGCGGCCGGCCCGCGAGCGCCACCGCGGTCAGCCCTCGACGCCCGTCGCCTCGTGCGACGAGCCGACGGGCTTCGACTCGGGCGACCCGCGCTCCCGCAGGTAGATCGCGAGCACGACCATGCTCAGGACCGCCAGCATCTCGGACTGCCAGTTCTGGAACGTCCGGCTCCAGAAGTCGGGCATCGAGAGGTACTCGGTCCAGGGCACCGGGTCCTCCAGCTCGCGCAGCTGCTCCTCGCTGAACGCGACGGCGCCCGCCGCCGACTGCGCCGCCCACGAGCCGAGGAAGATCGCGCCCATGACGAGCGAGAGCGAGCGCGAGTAGACCGCGAGCCGCCAGCCCCCGGCCCGCGCCCAGGCCGGGGAGTCGGGCGTCGCGTGCTCGCCCACCTTCTGGTCCTCGTCGGACTCGCGCCCGGCCTCCTCGAGCTTCTTCGACTCGGGCGAGCCGCGCTGCACGAACCACACGGTCGCGGTGATGAAGAGCAGGAACTGGAGGTACTCGGACTGCCAGTTCTCGGTGACGTCGACCCAGAACGCCGACGACGCCACGTACTGACCGAACGTCACGGGGTCCAGCCCCGCCGCGCGCTGGTCCGTGTTGAAGACCGCGACCCCGCTCACCGCCTGGGCGACGAGCGACGCGAGGAACGCGGCGGCGAAGAAGAGGCTCAGAGAGCTGGCGCGCAGCCCGCCGAGGACGCCGCCCTTGCGGGGACCGGCGCTCATCGGTGCACCGCCGCGAGCACGAACGTGACGGCGAGGCTCGCGCCGACGAGCACGAGCGTGGCCCAGAACATCAGCCGCGGGACCCTCACGCCTCCACCTCGCAGTCGTAGGGGCGGTCCTCCCGCGGCGTGCAGCCGGCGGCGGTCACCATCCAGCCGTCGCCCGACACGGCGAGGAAGAGGGTGTCGGTCGCGGTGACGACCTGCGCCTGGCGGCCGGCCACGTGGACGTCCTCGACGACGAGGTCGTCCCCCGCGGCGGCGAGCGCCGCGAGCGGCCCGTCGGGCGCGGCGACCACGTCCGCGCACGGCTCGCCCTCGTCCGCCGCGAGCGCGTCGGCGGCGTCGGGCAGGAGGAGGTCGCACGCGGCGGCGCCGTCACCCCCGGCAACCGCGGCCGCGAGCTCCTCGACGCGGCCCGGGCGTCCGCGGCCCCCGGCCCGGCGCACGCGGTGAGGCCGAGCGCCGCGAGGCCGACGAGCGCACCCGTGGGGATCGCCGCCCGGGCCCGGCGCCCGCCTCCCGGCCCGGCTCCCGCCGTCGGCCGGACCGCCCTGCCCCGAGCGCTGCGCACGCGACCTCCCCCGAACGACACCGGTGAGGTTCACCGGCTCCTCCGAGGCCCATGCTCGCCGTTCCCCGGGTGCCCGCAAGCGGAGCACCGCGCGGGCTCAGCCCCAGACGAGGCCGCGGGCCGGGTCCTCCAGCACCTTCGCGACGTCGGCGAGCACGCGCGCGCCGAGCTCGCCGTCGACGAGGCGGTGGTCGAAGCTCAGCGCGAGCTGCGTGACCCAGCGCTTCTTGATCTTGCCCTTGTGGACCCACGGCTGCTCGCGGATCGCGCCGAACGCGAGGATCGCGGCCTCGCCCGGGTTGAGGATCGGCGTCCCGGTATCGATGCCGAACACGCCGACGTTCGTGATCGTGATGGTGCCGTCGGACATGTCGGCGGGCGACGTGCGGCCCGCCCGCGCGGTCGCGGTGAGGTCCGCGATCTCGCCCGCGAGGCCGTGCAGGTCGAGCCGGTGCGCGTCCTTGATGTTCGGCACGACGAGCCCGCGCGGCGTCGCGGCGGCGATCCCCAGGTTCACGTAGTGCTTGTAGACGATCTCCTGCGCGGCGTCGTCCCAGCTCGCGTTGATCTCCGGGTGGCGGCGCACGGCGAGGAGCAGCGCCTTGGCGGTGACGAGCAGCGGGGTGACGCGCACGTCGGCGAACTCCCGGTCCTCGCGCAGGGTGTGCACGAGGCGCATGGTCTTGGTGACGTCGACCGTGTGGAACACCGTGACGTGCGGGGCGGTGAACGCGCTCGTCACCATCGCCTCGGCCGTGCGCTTGCGCACCGACTTCACGGGCACGCGCGTCTGGCGACCGTCCGGGGTGACGGCGCCCGACGCGAGCCACGGCTGGTCGTCGTCGGCGTACGTCGCGAGCGGCTTGGCCTTCGCCTGCTCGTGGTACGCCTGCACGTCCTCGCGCGTGACGATCCCGCCCGGGCCGGTGCCGGCGACGCTGGCGAGGTCGACCCCGAGGTCCTTGGCGAGCTTGCGCACCGGCGGCTTCGCCAGCACCGGCAGGTGCACGTGCCCGACGGCGGCGGGCGTCGGCGCGCTCGCCGCAGGCACGGCCGCGGGCGCCGGGGCAGGAGCCGGGACGACGGCGGCCGGGGCCGCGACCGGAGCGGCGGCCGGGGCCGCGTCCGGAGCGCGGCGGCGGCGACGGGCCGTGCCCGGCTCGACCGTCCCGTATCCCACGAGCACCGAGCCGGAGCCGCCGGCCGCGGCGGTCGCCCCGCCCTCCGACCCGGCACCCGGGGCGGGCGAGGCAGGAGCGGGAGCCGCGTCCGCGCCGTCGGGCACGACGCCGGCCGGCGCGGCGGGCGCCGGCGCGATGCCGGACGGGTCGGTGTCCACGACGATGATCGGCACGCCGACCTCGACCGTCGTCCCCTCGGGCGCGAGGATCTCCGTGACGACCCCCGTGTACGGCGACGGGAGCTCGACGAGCGACTTGGCCGTCTCGATCTCGACGATCGTCTGGTTGACCGTCACGGCGTCACCGACGGCGACGTGCCACTGCACGATCTCGGCCTCGGTGAGGCCCTCGCCCGCGTCGGGGAGGTTGAACTTCTCGAAGGTGGGCACTGCGTGGTCCTCCTGGTGGTCCCGGTCGGCGCTGTCGAGGTCGCGGCGGACGCGCGTCAGAACGCGAATGCGCGGTCGACGGCGTCGAGCACGCGGTCGAGGCTCGGCAGGTAGTCGTGCTCGATCTTGGCGACGGGGTACGGGGTGTGGAAGCCGCCGACGCGCAGCACCGGCGCCTCGAGCGAGTAGAAGCACTCCTCCGTCACGCGGGCCGCGACCTCGGCGCCCGAGCCCAGGTAGGCCGGGGCCTCGTGCACGACGACGCAGCGCCCGGTCCGGCGCACGGACTCCACCACGGTCACGGTGTCGAGCGGGGAGATGCTGCGCAGGTCCACGACCTCGACGCTGCGTCCCTCCTGCTCGGCCGCCGCGGCGGCGCGGAGCGCGGTCGCGACGGTCGGGCCGTACGCGACGAGGGTCAGGTCGGTGCCGGGGCGGACGACGCGCGCACGGTCCAGCACGGTCGCGCCCTCGCCGCGGCCGGAGACCTCGACGGGGCCCTTCTCCCAGTAACGGCCCTTGGGCTCGAAGAACAGCACGGGGTCGGGCGAGGCGATGGCCTCCTGGATCATCGTGTACGCGTCCTGCGGCGTGGACGGCGACACGACGCGCAACCCGGCGGTGTGCGCGAACAGCGCCTCGGGGCTCTCGCTGTGGTGCTCGACGGCGCCGATCCCGCCGCCGTACGGCACGCGGATCACGACGGGCACCTGGAGCTTCCCGCCCGAGCGGTAGCCCATCTTCGCGAGCTGCGTGGTGATCTGGTCGTACGCGGGGAAGATGAACCCGTCGAACTGGATCTCGCACACCGGCCGGTAGCCGCGCAGCGCGAGGCCGATCGCCGTGCCGAGGATGCCGGACTCCGCGAGCGGCGTGTCGACGACGCGGTCCTCGCCGAAGTCCTTCTGGAGCCCGTCGGTCACGCGGAACACGCCGCCGAGCGCGCCGATGTCCTCGCCCATGAGCAGGACCTTCGGGTCGGTCTCGAGCGACCGGCGCAGGCCCTCGTTGATCGCGCGGGCGAGGGTCAGGGTCTTGTTCTCGCTCATCGGGCCACCTCCGCGGCCGGCTCCTCGAAGGACTGCTGGTAGTCGGCGAACCACGCCTTCTCGCGCTCGACCACGGCGTTCGGCGTCGCGTAGACGTGGTCGAACATGGTCGACGGGTCGGGCGCGGCGAGCGCGCGCACCTCGTCGCGCAGCCGCTCGCCGAGCGCGTCGGCCTCGGCCGCGACGTCGGCGGCGAACGCGTCGTCCCACGCGCCCTCGGCGCGGAGCAGGTTCTCGAGCCGGTCGATCGGGTCGCGACGGCGCCAGTACTCCTCCTGGGCCCGCGAGCGGTACTTGGTCGGGTCGTCCGACGTCGTGTGCGCGCCCATGCGGTAGGTGAACGCCTCGACGAACGTCGGACCGCCGCCCGTGCGCGCCCGTTCGAGCGCCTCGGCCGTCACGGCGTAGCACGCGAGCACGTCGTTGCCGTCGACCCGCACGCTGGGCACGCCGAACCCGCCACCGCGGCGGTACAGGGGCACGCGCGACTGCTTGGTCGTCGGCTCGGAGATCGCCCACTGGTTGTTCTGGCAGAAGAAGACGACGGGCGCGTTGTTCACCGCGGCGAACACCAGCGCCTCGTTGACGTCGCCCTGCGACGTCGCGCCGTCGCCGAAGTACGTGACGACGGCCGTGTCGCGCTCCGGGTCCCCCGACCCGACGAGGCCGTCGCGCTGGACGCCCATCGCGTACCCGGTCGCGTGGAGCGTGTGCGACCCGATGACGAGCGTGTACAGGTGCACGTTGTGCTCCGTGGGGTCCCACCCGCCGTGGTCGACCCCGCGGAACAGGCGCAGGCGCGCCGTCGGGTCGATGCCGCGCACGTGCGAGACGCCGTGCTCGCGGTAGGACGGGAACACGTAGTCCTGCGGGGCGAGCGCACGGCCGGAGCCGATCTGCGCCGCCTCCTGGCCCTTCGCCTGCGCGAACAGGCCGAGCTCACCCTGGCGCTGGAGCGACGTCGCCTCGTCGTCGAAGCGGCGCGTGAGCACCATGTCGCGGTAGAGGCCGCGCAGGGCCGCGGCGTCGAGGTGGGCGACGCGCTCGCGGTAGCCGTCCGTCTCGGGGGTCGTGACGCGAGATCCGGCCGGCGTCACGAGCTGGAGCAGGGGGGCGTCGTCGGGACCGCCCGCGACGTCGGGGAGGTCGGGGGGCGTGCTCGCGCCGTCCCGCGCGGCGGTTCTCGCGTCGTTCTCGGTCACGCGACTCTCCTTCGGTGCGGCCCGGCCGTGCGGCCGGCCCGCTCGGGGGCAGGAGGCGCCCGGTCGGGGCGCCGTCGGAACCTACGTCTCCGTAGCCTACGCAAGCGTAGGCTACGACACCGTAGGTTCGGCTGCCGACGTGTCGCCCAAGATCCGCCGCGACAGGCTGTAGGGATCCTCCAATCCCCACCGGGCGGCCCCCGCGCCGACGGGGGCCCGCCCTACCTCGGGTACGCGCCGCCCGCGCGCAGCGCGTCGCGCTCGCGCAGCACCGGCCAGCGCGAGAACGCGAAGACGAGGAACATGACGACGTTGAGGATCGGCACCAGGCCCACGAGGATCCACCAGCCCGAGTAGCCGGCCTTCTGGATGATCCGGACGTAGGCGACGAGGAAGATCACCGCCAGCGCGACGTAGAGGACCAGCGCGGCGGTGCCGAAGGCCCAGCCGTACTCGTCGACGAGCTGGTCGGTATCGATGGAGTCCATGCTCGCGAGTGTTCTCGCGCCGTCGGCGCCCGGCAACAGGGACCGCTCGGCACGGGTCCGGGACGGACGGCCTCAGAGCCAGGTGGCGCTCACGCGCAGGAACAGGTCCGTCGCCTCCGGCTCGCCGACGCTCACGCGCAGCCCCTCGCCCGCGAACGGGCGCACGATCGCCCCGGCGGCGCGCGCCTCCTCGGCGCGCTGCGCGGTGCGCTCGCCCAGGTCGAACCACACGAAGTTCGCCTGCGACTCCGGCAGCACCCAGCCCTGGTCGCGCAGGCCCTCGACGAGGCGCGCGCGGTCGGCGACGAGGTGCTCGACCCGCTGCAGCAGCTCGTCGCGCGCCGCGAGCGACGCGATGGCCGCGCGCTGCGCGACGTGGGAGACGCCGAACGGCGTCGACACGGCGCGGATCCCCGCCGCGAGCCGCGGGCGCGCGACGGCGTAGCCCACGCGCAGTCCCGCCAGGCCGTACGCCTTGGAGAACGTGCGCAACAGCACGACGTTCGGGTGCTGCGCGTACACCGCGAGGCCGTCCGAGGCCTCGGGGTCGCGCACGAACTCCAGGTACGCCTCGTCGAGCACGACCAGCACGTCCGACGGCACCGCCGCGAGGAACGCGTCGAGCTCCTCGCGGTGCACGACCGGACCGGTCGGGTTGTTGGGCGTGCACACCATCACGACGCGCGTCCGCTCCGTGATCGCCGCGGCCATCGCGGGCAGGTCGAGCCGGCCGACGTCCGCCCCGGTCCGCAGCGGCACCTGGACCGACGTGCCGCCCGCGACCGCGACCGCGATCGGGTAGGCCTCGAACGAGCGCCACGGGTACACGACCTCGTCGCCCGGCTCGACGACCGTCTGCAGCACGTGCGCGAGCACCGCGACCGAGCCGTTGCCCACCACGACCTCGTCCGCGCCGACGCCCAGGTCGGCCGCGAGCGCCTCGGTGAGCTCGGTCGCGTACATGTCCGGGTAGCGGTTCACGTCCGCGGCCGCGTCGGCGATCGCGGCGACGACCGACGGCAGCGGCGGGTACGGGTTCTCGTTGGAGGAGAGCTTGAACGCCGCCGCGCCCGGGGCGACACGGGCGCCGGGGACGTAGGCCGGCAGCGCGGCGACGGCGGGACGCAGGGGGACGCGGGGTTCGTGGGCCACGGTCCTCGATCATGCCACCTGCCCGGCGCGGTCCCGCCGGGGCGCGGCCCGGCGCCGTGCCCGGGCGCCGCCCGGATGGCAGGATGCCCGGTATGAGCTTCGTCGTCCGCGTCCTCGTCACCGGCCTCGCGATCTGGCTCACGAGCCTGTTCATCGACGAGCACTTCCAGATCGTCGGGTCCGACACCGCCGGCGGGCAGGTCGTCATCATCCTCGTGGTGGCCCTGCTCTACTCGCTCGTGAACGCGATCATCAAGCCGATCGTGCAGATCCTGTCCATCCCGCTCTACATCCTCACGCTGGGGCTGTTCTCGCTGGTCGTCAACGCGCTCATGCTCATGCTCACCGCGTGGATCACGGAGCAGACGGACTGGGGCATCCGCATCATCGGCGGGTTCTGGTGGGCCCTGCTCGCGGCCCTGATCATCGGGCTCATCAACTTCGCCGTCTCGGCCGTCGTGCCCCGGGCCCAGGACCGCTGACCCCGGCCGCCTCGGTCCGCGGGACGGGCGCCGCTACCGCGCGTCGTCGTCGCCTCCCCCGCCGTCCGGGCCCGGCGCGGTGAGCTCACCGGCCCCCGGACTCCCCGTGAGCGCGGTCCCCGGCACCGCGGGCGACGGCGCCCCCGGCGCCGGCACCCCCGGCGTACCCGGGAACGGCGTGCCCGGGGCCCACGGGGGCGTGAGCGACCGCGGGACCGCCAGGTCCCCGATGCAGAACGTGGTGTCCGGGTCGGGCACCAGGCGCGCCTCGTAGACGAGCGGCTCCTCCGCCTGGCCGTCGAGCAGCCGCTCGACGTCGTCCAGGTGCTCCTCGAGGCCACGGTCGCCCACCTCGACGGCGGCGTCCAGGACCTCCTGGTGGAAGTGCACGCTGTGCGGCCACTCGAGCGACGGCCCGCCGCCCGGAGCCGGCAGGGTCCCCGTCACCGTGACCCTGTCGGGCGTCGCCCGGTTCTCCGCGCCGTCGAGGTCGGAGATCCCCTCGCCCTGGGTCTCGAGGTGCGTGCCCTTGACCCCCGGTGGGAGGGCGTGGCCGGCGACGGGCGAGCCCGCCGTCACGACGTGCCGCACGGAGTACGTCCCGACGGTCGCCGCCGCGACGGTCGCGGCGATCATGCCGCCCTGGCTGTGCCCCACGAGCACGACGTCGTCGTCCGGCCCGATCCCGGCCTGACGCATCGCCTCCAGCACGGCGCGGGTGCTGTCGGCCCGCGCCCGCACCGCCGGGTCGTCGTCCATGAGGTCGTAGTTGGACGTCATGGTGAAGACCGACCGGAGATTGCCGGGCTGCGTGCCGGGGATCGCGACCACCCACGTGGGGGTGCCGTCGTCCTTGACGATCCGCTGGACGCTGAGCGTCGAGTCCGTCGCGAGCGCCTCCACGGCGCCGAGCGCGGACCGCACGTCGGTGGGCGTCGGCAGGTCGCGTGGCGCGTCGACGAGCCGGACGTCGGGGTCGGGCAGGAAGCGGTCCCGCAGCGGCTGCGCGAGGCCGCGCAGCACCGACGCACCGTTGCCGACGGTCGGCATCCGGTGCCACGGGCGGTCGGCGTCGAGCAGGCCGATCGCCCGGCTCAGCGCACGGATCGTGGCAGGGTGCAGCGACTCTCCCGAGGTGACGACCCTCAGCGCGGACGGACGACCCTCCAGGAACGAGTGCAGGACCCCGACGGTCCCCAGGGAGAGGATGCCGATCAGCCCGGCGGCGGCGGCACCGACCGGGCTGAGGCCCCCGACGGCGAGGAGCGCGAGGTCCTGCCACAGTGCCGTCGCCGCGGCGTCCGCGTCGTCGTAGACGCGCACCGCATGCTCCAGGCGCGACGCGAGGACGCGCAGGCCCCGCTCCTGCTCCTGCGCGAGGCCGATCGCGAGGTCGAACGCCTCGAGCGCGGCCGCGCGCGCCGCACGCACCTCCACCGACCAGCACGGCGTGGCGTGGACGTCCCAGCCCGACGTGGCCGGGAACGGCGCCGGTGCCGCGAGGCGACCCGCGAACGACGTGGGGCTCGCGGTCGTCACGTCCACGGAGTCCCGCGCGGCTCGGAGCGCGGCCACGGTCCCGGCGACGAGGTCCGCCCGCGCACCGAGCGCCACCGCCTGCGCGACGACCGCCGCCGTCTCGACCGCGGTCGGCTCCGTCCCGCCGCGCACCACGACCACGGGTGCCGGGCGAGGGCCGCTCACGGCACCCCCGCCGCGGCGAGCTCGGCCCGGATCCTCGCCACCTCGGCCTCGGCGAGGACGGTGAGCGCGTCGAGGCGCAGGAGGCAGCTGTCGAGCAGCATGCCGAGCCGGAGCAGACCGGCGCGCCGCTCGGCGGCGGCATCGTCGTACGACGCGCGCGCGTGGCCCGCCCACGGCAGGTCCGGCGCGACGAGCGCGGCACCGGCCCGCGCGACGTCGTCCTGGGCGGTGAGGACCCGGGCCCGGGCGAGCGAGACGCCGAACGGCGCAGCGTCGCACGACGGGGGCGGCGGGGGCGACGAGGAGGACATGGCGGGGACCGTACGCAGGGCCTCGGCCCGGATGCCGCGGCCCCGTCCGCCGCTGTGGACGGGCCGCTCGGAAGACGGTCCTGGGGACGGCCACGCACCGCGCGGCGCCCACGGATCGCGCGCCGGCCCAGGACCGCGTGCCCGGACTGCGGGAGGCGCGGGCCGCCGTCGGGCACGCGTGGGAGAATCAGGGGCGTGCCCGAGAACCCTGCCGCAGACGCCCCTGCCCGCGTGTCGCTCGCCGAGGTGACCCCGCCGATCGCGCTCGGCCCGCTCGACGGGCGCTACCGCGCGGCCGTCGCACCGCTCGTCGACCACCTCAGCGAGGCCGCGCTCAACCGCGAGCGCATCCACGTCGAGGTCGAGTGGCTCATCACGCTGTGCAACGGCGTCCAGGCGGTCGACGAGAACGCGGTCCGCCCGGTCGTGACCGGCGCGCCCCAGCTCTCCGACGCCGAGGTCGCCTACCTGCGCCGCATCCCCGCGACGTTCGGTGGCGACGAGATCGCCGAGCTCGCCGCGATCGAGCGCGAGACGGTGCACGACGTCAAGGCGGTCGAGTACTTCGTCAAGCGCCGCCTCGCCGCGGCGCCCGACGCCCTGGGCGCGGACACCGTGCTCCCCGGCGTCGGCGAGCTCGTGCACTTCGCGTGCACGAGCGAGGACGTCAACAACCTGTCCTACGCGCTCATGGTGCGCGGCGCCGTCGAGCACGTGTGGCTGCCCGCCGCGACGGCGCTCGCCGACCAGCTCGCGGACATGGCGCGCGAGCACGCCGACGTGCCGATGCTCTCGCGCACGCACGGCCAGCCCGCGACGCCGACGACGCTCGGCAAGGAGCTCGCCGTCCTCGCGCACCGGCTGCGCCGCCAGCTCCGCCGGATCGGCGCGGCCGAGTACCTGGGCAAGCTCAACGGCGCGACGGGCACGTACGGCGCGCACACCGTCGCCGTCCCGGGCGTGGACTGGCCGTCGGTGTCGAAGCACTTCGTCGAGGGCCTGGGGCTCACGTGGAACCCGCTGACGACGCAGATCGAGTCGCACGACTGGCAGGCCGAGCTGTACGCCGACGTCGCGCGCTTCAACCGCATCCTCCACAACCTCGCGACCGACGTGTGGACGTACATCTCGCTCGGGTTCTTCACGCAGATCCCCGTGCCGGGCGCGACCGGGTCGTCGACCATGCCGCACAAGGTCAACCCCATCCGGTTCGAGAACGCCGAGGCCAACCTCGAGATCTCGTCCGCGCTGCTCGACACGCTCGGCGCCACGCTCGTCACCTCGCGCCTCCAGCGCGACCTCACGGACTCGACGACGCAGCGCAACGTCGGCCCCGCGTTCGGCCACTCGCTCCTCGCGATCGACAACGTGCGCCGCGGCCTCAAGGCCCTCGCCGCGAACGCCGACCTCATGGCGGCGGACCTCGACGAGAACTGGGAGGTGCTCGGCGAGCCCATCCAGTCGGCGATGCGCGCGGCGTCCGTCGCGGGCGTCCCCGGCATGGAGAACCCGTACGAGCGCCTCAAGGACCTCACGCGCGGCCAGCGCGTCGACGCCGCGCGCCTGCGCGAGTTCGTCGCCGGCCTCGGCCTTCCGGACGACGTAGCCCAGCGCCTCGCGAACCTCACCCCGGCGACGTACACGGGCCTGGCGGCCCGCCTGGTGTCGGAGTACCTGGACTGACCTGGCCTCCCACCGAGCACATGGTCGGCGTTCGGATCCTACAGATCTCGGCCGCCGACCCCGTGTTCATTCGGATGAATGCCTCTCCGAAAAGGGCACACGATCCATCGGCCAGAAGAGAAACGATTCGCACATTCAGGCCAACTCAGATCTGAACCTATGAGTTGTGGGTCCCCCAGCGCAGCCAGTACGCGAAATACGGGTCCGAGATATATAGGGTCGCCAATTCGTTGTCATAGTCCACAACCGGCTCACCTTCAATCTGCTCTCGGGCAATCTTTGCCATTTCCTCCAGAACACGTGTAATTTCGTGACGCTGAGGCGGGTCGTCGGCAAGGACCTCGCGAAGCGATCCACGCAATTGCTCGTAGGTGAGCGCAGTCAGCGGTCCGGTCTTGGCAATCCCACGCAACACGGCGCCGTAAATGTCAGTTTCCCCTCCGCCAGCAAGGCGACGAGGCTTCCGGTCAGAGCGCTGCCGCGGCCCACGCGCAAGCAAATCGAACGCCGCCTTGGAAGTATCCGGAGCCAGTCGAGAGAAAAACTGCTGCCACTCGGGGCTCGCAAGTTCAACTATCGAACTCGCGGTAACGGAGACGCCAGCGAGCTTGCAGATCTCACGGCAAAATTCTTGCATAAGATGTGGGCTCTGGAATGCTTCCGCGGCGAGACGATCGGTGATCTTGTCCACGTCTTGAACGTTGAGGGCCGTAAACCCGCGTTCGGAGATCTGGCGAAGATCCGCCTGGTCCCAGAATCCGACTTCTAGTTGGGCAACTCGCCCAGTCATCTCCTTCTCAACCCGCACAACATCGTACGCTCGATGGGGCACCGCCACGACGATAAGCGCCATCCCGTCGAATACCAGGTCCTTGAGACTGCGAATAATCTCAAGTTGAACCGGCGCCGGAACATAGTGGAAGTCGTCAATTACAACGGTTACCGACCACGGGTCCGTTCGGATGTGTTCGCGCGCAACACTCCGCGGCGCCCGCTGCCGCGTCCATGACTGACTGTGCGACCGTGTGGTGTCGTCGGAGCCGGCGAGCTGCGCACTGGCAACCCCAGCGCTAAGGCCCCCGGAACCCGACACGGTCTCGGTATGAGAGAGCTCGCCGGTAGTGGTCGTATCGGTGTAGAGGCCCAACTCGTCAGCCAGCACCTCCCAGAATTCGCTCGCTGACGAGATGGTGCCACCCGAGAGCCAGATCGCGTCTTGAATGCGGCTCCTCAAGAGCACGGTCTTGCCAGTCTTGGTTGGACCAGAGATCGACAACACCTTTCCGCGTTCAGCAAGGAAGTCGTCGATTCGCCGCTCAAGATTAAGTTCCTCGCGAGGAACGTAGGTAACCGTCGGCTTCCCGCCTGGAACAAACACCTTGCCAACAGGAAGTACAGGAATGGTGGCCACGAGCGCGACCTTATCATTACGCGCTTGACCTCGGGAGTCAGTGCGCCTGCGAATACTCCGGCAGGCGTCGCCCCCTGACCTGCGCCCGCCTCGGCGGGAGGTCGTCGTTGCCGCTCATCCCAGCACCGCCCCGCCGTCGGCGCGACCGGCCTGCGGCGGCGGGGCGACATGGCTCGCCGGGCCTCCTCCCGCTCGCCGTCTGGCACCGAGGCGCTCGAGCGCGCGGCGCGCCTGCGCCTCGGCGCGCTCGGCCTCGGCGGCGAGGCGCGTCCCGCCCTCCGAGGTGAGCCGGTAGTAGCGGCGCAGGCGCGACTCGACGACCTCCTCGCGGTCGACCTCGACGAGCCCGGCGGCGACGAGCCGGTCGATCGCGCCGTAGAGCGTCCCGGCACGCAGCGTCACGCGGCCGTCGGAGCTGGACTCGACGTCCTGCGCGATGCCGTACCCGTGCAGCGGACCGGCCGCGAGCGCGGACAGGACGAGGAACGCGGGTTCCTGGAGCGGTCTGGATGCCATGGCGACGACCATACCCTCGCGGCGAACCTATGGAGCACGACGCGCCGCAGCGCGAAACGTTTCGCACCCTCCCTGCGCTCCCCGACAGTCCCTACCGTGGCGGAGTCCTGACCCCGAGGCGACGGAGCCCCGAGCATGAGACCGACCTCCCCCACCCGACGACCCCGTGCGGCGACGCTCGTCGCCGCCGTCGCGACCCTCGCGACGCTGGGCGCCACGGCGACCGCCGGTGCGGCGCTCGCGACGACCCGCGCGGCCGCGCCCTCCGCGGCCTGCACGGTCGACTACCGCATCACGAGCGCGTGGTCCGGCGGCTTCCAGGCCGACGTCACGGTCACGAACCTCGGCGCCCCGCGCTCAGGCTGGGAGCTGGCCTGGGACCTGCCGACGGGCGAGAGCATCAGCCAGCTCTGGAACGGCACGCTCGGGCGCGACGGCGGCCGGGTCACCGTGGGCGACGTGGGCTGGAACGCGTCGCTCGCCACGGGCGGCAGCGCCTCGTTCGGCCTCGTGGGCACGGCCGCGTCCGCCCCGGCCGTGCCTGCGAGCTTCACGCTCGACGGCGTCGCGTGCGGCGGCGACGCCCCGCCCGACCCCACCGACCCGCCGGACCCCACCGACCCGCCCGAGACGCCGGACGACGTGACGTTCCACGTGGACGAGACGAACCAGGCGTGGGAGGCCTGGCGGGCGGCGTCGGGCACGGACCGGGACCTGCTCGCGAAGATCGCGCTCACGCCCCAGTCGACGTGGGTCACCGACGCGGACGCGCAGGTGTCGCGCGCGAAGGTCGCCGCGTTCACGAGCGCGGCCGCGGCCGAGGGAGCGACGCCGCTCCTGACGATCTACGCGATCCCCGGTCGCGACTGCGGCTCGCACTCGGGCGGCGGCACCGCCGAGGCGGCGTACCGGAGCTGGGTCCAGACGGTCGCGTCCGGCATCGTCGGCGAGCCGTGGGTCGTCCTGGAGCCCGACGCGCTCGCCCAGCTCGGCGACTGCTCCGGCCAGGGCGACCGCGTCGGCATGCTGCGCGACGCGGCGCGCATCCTGACCGACGCCGGAGCGCGCGTCTACATCGACGCGGGCCACTCCGCGTGGCTGAGCCCGGCGACCGCCGCGGCCCGCCTCCAGCAGGTGGGCCTCGACGACGCCGTCGGGTTCGCGCTCAACACGTCGAACTACCGCACGACGGCCGAGTCGCGCGCGTACGGCGAGCAGGTCGCGGCGCTGCTCGGCGGGGACGTGTCGTTCGTCGTCGACACGTCCCGCAACGGCAACGGGAGCAATGGTGAGTGGTGCAACCCCCGCGGTCGCGCGCTGGGCGACCCGCCACGCGCGGTCGACGACGGCACGCACCTGGACGCCCTGCTGTGGGTCAAGCTGCCCGGCGAGAGCGACGGGTCGTGCAACGGCGGGCCGCCCGCCGGTCAGTGGTGGCAGGACGTCGCGCTCGAGCTGGCCCGCAACGCGTCCTGGTGACCCGACGCCATCGAGCACGACCCTGCTCGCCCTCGAACACGACATTGCTGCCGTTATCGCCCGGATAACGGCAGCGATGTCGTGTTCGGCGTCTTCTGGGGGGGGCTAGCGCGGGTGCGCAGCGCGCACGGTTCGCCGGTTGGTGTGACGATCGTCTGTGCCGGGCCCGGCCCGGCACCATCGCCTCTCGCCGGAACTGGGGCCGCGCGAGAGGCAGGCCCGACGGCGCGTGGCTGCTGGGTGCGCCACGCGCCGTCGGGGGTGCCGGTCGTCGTCGAGCCGTCAGCGTCGAGCCGTCCGGGTCGGACGGCGCCGCGGAGGCGGCGCGCCGGAGATGGCACAGTGGGGGCGTGACGTCGCACGACCTCCCCCGCACCGACCCGCCCTCCCCCGAGCCCGCCGCGCTGCCGCCGCTGCGCACCGTCGGCTGGGTGAACGTCCGCGACGGGCGCCTGCTCGCCGTCCGCACGACGGGCAAGGACCGCTTCTTCATGCCGGGCGGCAAGGTCGAGCCCGGCGAGTCGGACGCCGAGGCGCTGGTGCGCGAGATCCACGAGGAGCTGGGGGTGCGCCTCGACCCGACGTCGGTCCGCCCCGGCTTCGTCGCCGAGGCGCCCGGGCACGGCCTCGGCGGGCGGGTCGTGCGCATGCACTGCATGTACGCCGAGCCGGCTCCCGGGTCGCCCGAGCCGGCACCGAACGCCGAGATCGCCGAGCTCGCGTGGCTGACCCCGGCCGACGCGCACCGCGTCCCGCCGGCGGGTCGGATCGTCCTCGACCGGCTCGCGGGGGTCCTCTCCGCCTGACCGCGCGCCGTGCTCGCGTGCCGCCACGCGCGCCCGATGGGTACCTCGCCCCATGAGCGGGACGAGACGCGGCGGCGCCCGCCCGCGTACGCTCCGGAGGCACGATCCGCAGCGACAGAGGGACGACCATGGGGTTCTACGGTGCCGACATCGGCGAGCTGCGCGCGCTCGCGCAGAGCCTCACGACGGCGTCCGAGGCGCTCACGACCACGCGGAGCACGCTGGACTCGACCGTGAGCGGGGCCCGCTGGGCCGGACCGGACGGCGACGAGCTGCGCGGCCGTTGGTCCGCCGAGCTGGGCCCGGCGCTGGCCGCCGCCACCGCGACGCTCCGGGACGCGGCGGACAAGGTCCGCAAGAACGCCGACCAGCAGGAGAGCGCCAGCTCCGACGGCACGGGCGGCAGCGGCGGCCCTGGTGGCGGGCCGGGCGGCGGGCCCGGTTCCGGGGGCGGGCCGGGCTCCGGCGGTGGGCCCGGTGGCGGCGGAGGCGACGCGTCGGGCGACGAGAGCCCCGGCGGCCCCAAGGTCACGGTGAAGGGCGACCACGAGTCCGGCACGGACAACGGGAGCCTGGGCAACCCGGCGACGGAGGGCACCGACGCGAAGGTCGGGTTCGGCGTGACCCACGACCCGGAGAGCGGCGAGACCACGTACTCGGGCAGCGGCTCGCTCTCCGACTGGATGAAGACGACGAACGGGTCGAAGATCTCGTTCGGCGTCAACGGCGGTGCGGAGTACACGGTCGGCGAGAAGTCGGAGGACGGCTTCACCACGTACACGTCCAAGTCCGACGTCTCGATCGGCGTCGAGGGCGGCGTCGACAAGGGCGGCACGGGCGTCAGCGGCGGGTACACGACCGGCGTCACGTCCGCGTACACGGTGAAGGTGCCCGACGGCGCGGGCGTCACCGACCCCGGGAGCATCAACCCGTTCGACCCGCGGAGCATGCCGGTCGGCTCGTCCGTCACGATGGACGGCGGCAGCTACGCGGAGACCGAGCTCAACGCGGCGTTCCGCCACATCGCCGTCGAGTCGTCCGTCAAGGACGCGAGCGGCGTGACGAGCCTCATCGAGCGCACGGGCGACGACACGGTGCGCGTCACCGCGGGCCCCACCGAGGCCATCGCGAACCACGCGGGCCTCGGTCTCGACTTCGACGCCGTGAAGGTCATGCTCGGCAACACGACGTCGCTCGACGGCGCGTCGCTGCGCAGCGCCGAGTTCGACCTGTCCACCCCGGAGGGCCAGGCCGCGTACGACAGGTATCTCGTCACCGGCGAGATCCCCGCCGACGCGTCGACCGGGATCTCCGGCACCACGAAGATCGAGCGGGTCGAGTTCGACTCGACGTCGACCGTCGGCTTCGACACCCCCGTCGGCGGGGCCGAGTGGGAGATCGGCAAGAACACGGGCTCGCTCGTCGCGACGACCAACCCCGACGGCAGCACGGAGCAGCTCCTCACCGCGACGTACGGCGACCGCGGCGACTTCCGCATGTCGCAGGCCTTCGACGCGTCGGGGACCGAGGACGTGTCCGCACGGACGTACTCGTTCGACGTCACGGCCGACGACATGTCGTCGCAGTACTTCAACACGAAGGAGTTCTCGGGCTTCTCCCCGTCGAGCGAGGTGTCGTCCGGCCAGCAGGTGACGATGACGCTCACGGAGTCGCAGATGAACCGCCTCGCGGACAGCGTGCGCACGGCGGTCGAGAACGACAGCCTGGGCATGCAGACGCGCATGATCGTCACGGACTACGACATGAAGCCGATCACCGACCCGTACCAGCTCGCGACCAGCCTCGCCCGCGCCGCGGACTCCGACCTCGAGCTCGTCATGATGATCTCCGAGATCAACGCGGCGGGCGACGGTTCCGCGACCGACCGCTCGGCGGCCCGGTTCCCCGGCACGGTCACGGTCGGCCACTGATCGGTCGCGGGTCCGGGCACCCGGGCCTCCCGTCGGCGTAGTGTCGCGGGGTGGGTGCCGCGCCGTTCCTCGCCGCGACGCTGCCGGTCCTGGACCTCGCGGTCGCGTCGGTCGTCGCCGTGCGCGACGCCGCGGCGCGCGCGGGCGGGTTCGACGTCGGCCCGCCCCCTGACCCGGAGCGCGTCGCCGCGGCGTTCGCGAGCGACCGGCTGCTCCGCGTCGACGGCGCCCCGGTGGACGGCTTCGCGCCGCTCTCGGGCTTCTTCCGGACCGCGGACGGCTGGGTCCGCACGCACGCGAACTACGCACACCACCGCGCGCGTCTGCTCGCCCTCCTCGACCTGCCCGCGACGGCCGACGGGGCTGCGGCGCGCGACGCCGTCGTGAGCGCCCTCGCGGACCGCTCGGCCCAGGACGTCGAGGACCGCGCCGCGGAGACCGGCGCGATCGCCGTGCGCGTCCGCAGCGAGGACGCGTGGCGCGCCACCCCGCCGGGCCGGGCGACGGCGTCGGGGCCACCGGTGCGCACGGCCGCGCGCGAGGACGCCGCGCCCGCGCGCCCGCTCGGGTCCGGGCCGCGCCCGCTCGCCGGGGTCCGGGTGCTCGACCTCACGCGCGTCATCGCGGGCCCGGTCGCGACGCGCACGCTCGCCCTGCTCGGCGCGGACGTGCTGCGCCTGGACCCACCGGGTCTGCCCGAGATCGAGGTCCAGCACCTCGACACGGGGCAGGGCAAGCGGTCGGCGCTGCTCGACCTCGCGACACGCGACGGCCTCGCCCGCGCCCAGCGGCTGCTCGACGAAGCCGACGTGCTCGTGACCGGGTACCGTCCGGGCGCGGTCGAGTCGTTCGGCCTGCGGCTCCCGCCCGGCGCCGTGCACGCGCGCGTCACCGCGTGGGGCGACGACGGCCCGTGGGCCGGTCGGCGGGGCTTCGACTCGATCGTCCAGGCGGTGAGCGGGATCGCGCTCGTGGAGGGGTCGCGGGACGGCACCGCGTGCGCGCCCGAGGACGCCGCCCCGGGCGCCCTGCCCGCCCAGGCGCTCGACCACGCGACGGGCTACCTCGTCGCGGCCGCCGTCGTCGACGCGCTCGCCGACCGCGCGAGCGACGGCCGCGGGCGCGCGGTCGACGGCGCGCTCGCTCGGACGGCCCGCGCCCTGCTCGCCGCCCCGGGCCGCGACCCCGCGCACGACGCTCCGCGCACTCCCGGCCCGCGCTGCGTCGTCGCGCACCCCGCGCGCCTGGACGGCCGGGACGTCGTGGCGACGACGACGCGCCCCGCGCTCGACCACCTCGCGGGCGGCCCTGTCGACGACTACCCCGCCCCCGCCCGCCCGTGGGGTGCGGACGAGCCGCGGTGGACGGCGTGAGCGTCCAGCCCGACGTCGCGGTCCACCTGCGGCGGGCGCGCGACCACATGGACGCGCACTTCACGGAACCGCTCACCCTCGCCGGGGTCGCCGCGGTCGCGGGCTACTCGCCGTTCCACTTCGCGCGCGCGTTCGCGGCCGCGTTCGGCACGAGCCCGATGGCCTACCTCGCCACACGCCGCGTCGAGCGCGCGAAGACCCTGCTGCGCACCGCGAACCTCACCGTGACCGAGGTCTGCCACGCCGTGGGCTTCACGAGCCTCGGGACGTTCTCCGCGCGCTTCCGCGCGATCGTCGGCGTCACCCCGACGGCCTACCGGGACGAGCACGCCCGCGCCGGCGGTCCGCCCGTCCCCGGGTGCTTCGCGCTCGCGTGGGGCCGGCCGCAGCCGGTGCCCCGGCCGGCGTCGGGCTCCGCACGATCGGAGAAGCAGGACCAGGGCGGCGCGTCGTAGCGTCGAGGACGACGGCCGGCGAGGCCGTCGGCCCCGCGCCGGCAGTCGGCGCCCCGAGAGGAGAACCCGTGCTCACGCTGTCCCACACCACCGTGTTCGTGCTCGACCAGGACTCCGCCAAGGAGTTCTACACGACCGTGCTCGGCTTCGAGCTGCGCGACGACTTCTCGATGGGCGCGGAGTTCGAGGGCGGTGGCGCGGGCTTCCGCTGGCTCACGGTCGGGCCGCAGGGCGACCCGACGCGCACGATCATCCTGGCCGACTGCGCCATGGGCCGGGACCCCGAGTCCGCGGCACAGCTCCGGTCGCTGGTCGCCAAGGGGTCGATGGGGGCGGGTGTCCTCCAGACCGACGACTGCGAGGCCACCTACCGCGACCTCGTCGCGAAGGGCGTGACGTTCCGCCAGCCGCCCGCGCACCGCCCCTACGGCGTGGAGGCCGTCTTCGTCGACGACTCCGGCAACTGGTTCAGCCTCACCGAGCCGAGGTCTGCCGCCGCCGGCTGACGGGGCCCGGGCCGGACCCGGCCGAGGAGGACCCCGAGGCTCCGCGCGGGCGAGGTCAGCTGTGGTCGAGACGGCGCAGGATCGCGCCCTCGCGCAGCGCCCAGGGGCAGATCTCGACCTCGTCGACGCCGAGCGCGCGCATCGTCTCGACCGCGACCACCCCGCCCGCGACGATCTGGAACGTGCGCTCGGGCGTGATGCCGGGCAACGCGGTGCGGCCCTCGGCCGTGATGCGCGCGAGCCGCGGCACCCAGTCGGCGAGCTGCGAGCGTCGCATGCGCCACCGGTCGTCGGGGCCGACGGCCTCGGTCTGCATGCCTGCGAGCCGCGCGAGCGAGCGGAACGTCTTGGACGTCGCGACGACGTGGTCGGGCCGCGGGAGCCGGGCGAACTGCGCGACGGCGGGGGCGAGCGTCGCGCGCACGTGCTCGCGCAGCGCCTCGACGTGCTCGGGCGCGGGCGGGTCGTCGGGCAGGAAGCCCATCGTCATGCGCCCGGCGCCGAGCGGGAGGGAGACGGCGAGGTCGGGCTCCTCGTCGACGCCCGACGCGATCTCGAGCGACCCGCCCCCGATGTCGAGGACGAGCAGGCGGCCCGCGGCCCAGCCGTGCCAGCGGCGCGCCGCGAGGAACGTCAGGCGCGACTCGTCCTCGCCCGAGAGCACGCGCACCGGCTGGCCGACGCGCTCGCCGATCGCGGCGAGCACCTCGGGACCGTTGGTCGCGTCGCGCAGCGCCGACGTCGCCATCGGCAGCATCTCGTCGACGGCGGACTCGCGCGCGAGCGCCATCGCGTCGTCGACCGCGGTGAGCATCGCGGCGACTCCCTCGGGCGACAGCGACCCGTCCGGCCGGAGGTAGCGCATGATGCGCACGACCGTGCGCGCACCCGCCGCCTGCACGGGGCGTGCCGCGTACGCGGCGTCCACGACGGCGAGGTGCACGGTGTTCGAGCCGATGTCGAGGACGCCCAGGCGCGTGGTGGTGCTCACCCGCCGAAGCCTAGCGGCGCGGCGAGGGCCGCCGCCGGGCGGGGTGCCCGACGACGGCCCTCGTGCGGGAGCGCGAGCGCTCCCCTGTCGCGACCGGACCGCGGGTCAGCCGCAGTCGAGCGCCTCGTACGCCACGTCGACCTGGGACGTGGTCCCGTCCGCGGCGACGACGGTCACGGTGGCCGTGCCCGCCGCGACAGACGTGGTGCGCGTCGTGAACGACTGGTAGGCGTTCTTGCCCGGCTGCACGTGCCGGACCGTCCGCTCGCCGAACGGCGTCGAGAGCGTCACGTCGACGGGCTCGTCGGCCGTGCTGGTCGCGCGGACCGCGACGAACGCCCGACCACCAAGGCAGCGCGCGCTCGCCTCGACCTCGACCGGCGCGGGCGGGGCGGCCGCGGAGACCGACGGGATGCGATCGGCGGCCGCGGTGCCCCACGTGAGGCCCGCGCTCGTGTCGGAGAGGTCGAAGTCGAGCGTGCCGCCGTCCTGCAGCGCCGCGACGTCGAGCCACGCGGCGGTGTGCGCGACGCCGTCGACGTCCAGACCGGCGACGTAGCTCGGGAGCTTCTCGTTCGCACCCGCCGCGTCGATCCGGAGCGTCGCCCCGGCGTCGGTCGTGAGCGTCGCGGCCTGCACCTTGGGCGCGTTGAGCGCGAGGATCCCGGAGCCGGGCATGACGGGCTCGAACCCCAGGGACGCCATGACGTACCAGGCCGCGAGCGTGCCGAGGTCGTCGTTCCCGACGCCGCCGCCCGGGGTGTCCGGGAAGCGGTTGAGGTTCGCGGCGAGCACGTCGTTCGTCTTCCACGGCTGGCCCACGTAGCCGTAGAGCCAGGCGTTCATGATCGTCGGCTCGTTGCCGGGGTTATAGCGGGTCGTCGTGTAGTAGGAGCTGCCCCCCTTGGCCCACGTGCTCGGCGAGACGCCGGGGTTCGCGGCGAGCGCCGGCTGGTCGAAGTAGTAGTCGAGGCGCTCGACGAACCCGTCCTCGCCGCCCATGACCTCCTGGAGGCCGGAGACGTCCTGCGGCACCATCCACTGGTACTGCCACGGCACGCCCTCGTGGAAGCCGGAGCGCGTGACGTCGGTCAGCTCGGGCAGCGTGACGAACTCGCCCGTCGGGCGCTTCGCGTTGACCATGCCCTGGAAGCCGCCGGAGAGCTCGACGTCCGGGTTCCAGAGGTTGCGCCAGTTGCGCCCCTTGTCGAGGAACGCCTGGCCACCCTCGCGGCCCGTGCGCTCCGCCGCGGCACCGAGGCTCGCGTCGGCGAGGGCGAGCTCGAGCGTGGCCGAGCCGCCGTGGCGGTACTCCTCGAACTGGCCACCGAGGCCGCCCTCGTTCTCGGGGTAGAACGGCACGTGGCCGTGCTCGGCGTAGAACTCGGTGCTGCGCCGCCCGACGGACGCGACGTCGTCCGGCGGAGTGGTCGTGGCGTTCTCCACGAGGTAGTCCCACAGCTCGTCGGCGATGTCGTCGGGGACCGTGCCGAGCGCGAAGTTCTCCGCGAGCCACGGCGTGACGGGGTCGCCCGCCATGATGTTGGTCTCCAGCGCGCCGAGCGACCAGCGCGGCAGCCAGCCGCCCTCGACGCGGTGCTGGTACATCGAGCGCACGATGTCCTGCGCGCGCTCGGGCAGCAGGAGTGCGTGCAGCGTCGCCTGCGTGCGGTACGTGTCCCAGAGCGAGAAGTTCTGGTAGTAGTCCCAGCCGTCGGCCTGGTGGACCTCGAGGTCCATGCCGCGGTACCGGCCGTCGACGTCGCTGCCGATCGTCGGCGAGAGCAGCGTCTTGTAGAGCTGGGTGTAGAAGATCCGGCGCTGGTCGGGCGACGCGTCGATCGCGGCACGGCCCAGCTCGGCGTTCCACGCGTCGCGCGCCTCCTCGCGCACGGTGTCGAACGCGACCTGGCCGCCCTCGACCGTGGCCTCGGCCTCGCGGTTGGCGCGCGCGCCGTCGACGCTCACGAACGACACGCCCACGCTCACCTCGACGTCGCGGTCGGTCGTGGTGTCGAACACCGCGACGGCGCCGTTGTTGCCGCCCGCGACCTCGCTCGTCGTGGACCCCGCGACGTACCGCGCGTCGGCGCCCCACGTGCCGCTCGACGCGACCGGGCGGTCGAACGTCGCGCTGAAGAAGTACCGCTGCTTGTCCGGCGTGCCGCCGCAGAAGCCGCCGTTGTCGACCCAGCCCTCGAGCGTGCGGTCGTCGACCCACGTCACCGAGCTCGCGCCGGCGTCGCGCAGCGTCTGGCCCACGTTGAACGACAGGTGCGACGTCGTCGAGGCGGGGAACGTGTAGCGGTGCGCGCCGACGCGCGTGGTCGCGCTGAGCTCGGCGTGCACGTCGTTCGCGAGCGTCACCTCGTAGAACCCGGCGGACGCGTGCTCGGTGTTCTTCTGATCCTTGATCGCGATGAAGGAGCGCGACGTGCGCGGGGTCGCGCTCGTGTCCGGCGTGACGAGCAGCTCGCCCGCCGCGGGGCAGCCCGCGCTGTTCACGTGCCGGTGGCTGAAGCCCCACACGCGCCCCGCGTTCGTGCTGTACGACGTCGAGGCGTAGGAGTTCGTGTTGTCCGGGCTGAGCTGGACCATGCCGAACGGCACGGTCGCGCCCGGGTAGGCGTTGCCCTCGCTCTCGGTGCCGACGAACGGGTTGACCTCGAGCGTGAGGTCGTCGCCCGCGGCGGCGGTGACGGCGCCGTCGCCGGCGGGGGCGGCGCCCGCGGCGGCGGGCAGCAGCGTGCCCGGCGCGACGGCGAGCGCGAGCCCGGCGGCGAGCAGGGCGAGTCGTGGTCGTCTCATGCCATGTCCTCTTCGACGTGCGACCGGGCTGCGTCGCCCGGGGCGCCCCGGGTCCGCCGGCCAGGTGCCGCCCGGGCCGCTCGTGGCGGGGCGACGGTGCTCCTGGTCGACGACGGGCGTCCGCCGGTCACTCTCTCCCGCGTATGACTGCGCTGTCAATTGCATGCCCGGGCGAACGACCAGGTCGAGCGTGGAGGGCGCAGCGCGCCGAACCCGGGGTGGCTCCTCAGCGGGCGGCGGGTGCGGGGAGAGATCCCGGGCTCGTCGGCCGCGCCGGCGCTGCCGCCTCGTCGGCGAGGGCCTGGGCGTCCGCGACGACGGCGCGCTCCTCCGCCTGCGCGGCCGCGACGGCCTCGGCGCGGGCCTCGACGATCGCGCGGTGCAGGTCGGCGTGGACACGACGGCGCACGTCGCGCGCGAGCTCGTCGGCCTCGTCCGGCTCGACCGGGTCGCCGTCCGCCTCGCGCAGCGCGACGACGTCGGCCACCTCGAGCGCGATGCGCCGCTCCGCGTCGGCGAGCAGCGCGACGACCGCGGTGTCCGCCGCGCGGCCGAGCCGCGTCTCCTCGAACGCGCGCGTCGCGTCGTCCACGATCGCACGCGCCTGGACGACGAGCTCCGACGCGATCGACGGCGAGTGCGCCGCGAGCGTCGCGAGGTCGTAGAGCAGCACGCCCTCGACGTCCGCGACGCGCGGGTCGACGTCGCGGTGCAGCGCGAGGTCGAGCACCACGGTCGGACGGGCCGCGGGCTCGTCCCCCGCGCGGACCGCCGCGCGCTCGCGCGCCCGGACCACGGCGGCGGCGTCGAGCACGTGCTCGATGGCCTGCTCGCGGCGGTCGCCGCCCCCTCCCGGACGCGCGACGCCGTCGGCCGGCGCCCGCCCGCGCGCGCCGCTGCACGACACGACGAGATCCGCGTCCTCGAGCGCGGCGACGAGGTCGGTGACCGCCTCCACGCCGCGCGCGGCGGCGAACTCCTCGGCACGGCCGGACTGCGAGTAGACGCGCACGTCGTCGCAGCCGAGCGCCCGCAGCGCCGCGAGGCTCGCGCCCGCGTACGACCCCGTCCCGATGAGGACGGCCCGCACCTGGTGCCACGGCGGCAGCTCGGCCCCCGCGAGGTCGAGGCCCAGCGCGACGACGGAGCGGCCCGCGCCGCCGAGCGTCGTCTGCGTGCTGACCCTCTTGGACGTGCGCGACGCCGTCTGGAACAGGAGCTCGAGGGTCGAGGAGGTCACGCCGTCGGCGTGCGCGGTCTCCAGGGCGCGCTTCACCTGGCCCGCGATCTCGCGCTCGCCCACGACCATCGAGTCCAGCCCCGACGCGACGGCGAACAGGTGCTCGGCGACCTCGGTCCCGGCGCGCGTGCGGAACGAGGCGAGCGCCTCGGCCGGCTCGACGCCCGACGCGTCGGCGACCATGCGCGCGACGTGCTCGGTCGCGTGCTGCACGCCCGTCCCGTCGAGGGGCGCGTCCACGTCGAGGTACAGCTCGAACCGGTTGCACGTCGCGAGGACGACGGCACCGGTGATCACGTCGCACGCCGCGACCGCGGAGCCGCCGATCGAGTGCGCCCCGGTGGAGAGTCGCTCCAGGGCGTCGAGGTCGAGCTCGTGGTGGCTGGCCGTGAGGGAGAGAAGAGCCACAGTGCCTCCGATTTAATCATTCCACCGGGAGGGAGGCAGAATCGGTAGCTGTGATTCCTGTCGCCCTTTCCCCGGGCCATCCCCTGACCGACGGCCGCACGGACCGTTCGCCGCTCGTGCAGGCCCTGCGCGCGGGCACGACGGGAAATCGCCCGGAAATCACACCCGTGTGGTTCATGCGGCAAGCCGGCCGCTCGCTGCCCGAGTACCGCGCCGCCCGCGAGGGCGTGAGCATGCTCGACTCGTGCCTGCGCCCCGACCTCGCGTCGGAGATCACGCTCCAGCCGGTGCGCCGCCACGGCGTCGACGCGGGGATCTTCTTCTCCGACATCGTCGTGCCGCTGCGTCTCGCGGGCGTCGAGGTCGACATCGTGCCGGGCGTCGGGCCGGTCATGGGCCAGGCGTACCGGACGCCCGACGACGTCGCGCGCCTCGTGGAGACCGAGCTCACCGAGGAGTCGCTCGCCCCGGTCCGCGAGGCCGTCGCGCTGACCGTCGACGCGCTCGGCACGACGCCGCTCATCGGGTTCGCGGGCGCGCCGTTCACGCTCGCCGCCTACCTCGTCGAGGGACGGCCGTCGCGCGACCACCTCGCCGCGCGCGCCCTGCTGCGCGGCGACCCGGAGACGTGGCAGCGCCTCGTCGACTGGGCCGCCGACCTCACCGGCACGTTCCTGCGCGCCCAGGTGCGGGCGGGCGCGAGCGCCGCCCAGCTCTTCGACTCGTGGGCAGGCTCGCTCTCGCGCGCCGACTACGCGGCGGGCGCCGCCCCGGCGAGCACGCGCGCGCTGACGCACGTCGCCGACCTCGGCGTGCCGGTCGTGCACTTCGGCACCGGCACGGAGCACCTGCTCCCCACGATGCGCGACGCCGTCACCGCGGCCGGGGTGCGCGACGTCGCCGTGGGCGTCGACTACCGCACGCCGCTCGACGACGCCGCCCGGCTCCTCGGCGAGGGCCACGACCCCGTCCCCGTCCAGGGCAACATCGACCCCGCGCTCCTCGCCGCGCCGTGGGACGTGCTCGAGGCGCACGTGCGCGACGTCGTGCGGCGCGGGCGCACCGCGCCCGGGCACGTGGTGAACCTCGGGCACGGCGTCCCGCCGGACACCGACCCGGACGTCCTCACGCGTGTCGTCGACCTGGTCCACGCGCTCGGCGCAGACTGGACGGGACAGGACGACGCGCACGAGGAGGCGACCCGACGGTGAGCACCGAGCCGACGACGTCCCGCACCTCCCCCGGGACCGTCCCCGAGGGGGTGGACGCGATCGTCGTCGGCGCGGGGGTCGCGGGGCTCGCCGCCGCCCTGTCCCTGCGCGAGCAGGGGTTGCGCGTCGTCGTGCTGGAGGCCGCGGACGTCCCCGGCGGGCCCGTCCGCGGCGGCGACCTGCCCGGGCTCGACGGCGTCCGCGTCGATCTGGGGGCCGAGTCCTTCGCGGCCCGCGGCACGGCCGTCGGCGACCTGGTCGCCGCGCTCGGCCTCGACGTCGTCGAGCCGTCGGGGGACGGCGCCTGGGGCTACGCCGCGGGCCGCGCCTACCCCCTGCCGCGCGCCGGCGTCCTCGGGATCCCCGCCCACCCGTGGTCCCGCGACGTGCGCCGCGCGGTCGGCGTCGGCGGGGCGCTGCGCGCGAGCCTCGACCGCGTCCTGCCTCGCCGCCTCACCGACCTGCGCACGCTCGAGACGTTCGCGCGCTCGCGCATGGGGACGCGCGTCACGGAGCGGCTCGTCGCGCCCGTCGCGGCCGGGGTGCACTCGGCCCCGCTCGACCGGCTGGACGTCGCCGCGGTCGCGCCGGGGCTCCGCGAGGCGTTCGAGCGCGAGGGGTCGCTCGCGCGGGCCGTCGCGTCGCTGCGCGCGCTCGCCCCGGCCGGCTCGGCCGTCCGCGGGATCGACGGCGGCATGCACCGGCTCGTCGAGGAGCTCGCGGCGGACGCCGACGTGCGGCTGCGCCACGAGGTCACGGAGATCGCCCGGAGGGACCCGGACCGCGGGCGTTCCGGCGGCGACGCGCCCTCCGGCTCCTGGGTCGTCCGCGCGCAGACGCCGGACGGGCCCGTCGAGCTCGCCGCGCCGCGCCTGGTCGTGACGACCCCGGCGCTCGTGGACGCGCTCGGCCCTCTCGTCGGCACCGCGGCGGACCTGCTGCCCGACCCGGAGCCCGGCGCGGACGTCCGCCTCGTCACGCTCCTGCTCCGCGCCCCCGAGCTCGACGACGCGCCGCGCGGGACCGGGCTGCTCGTCGCCCCGCCGCACCGCGACGCCGGGCGGGCCGCGCCGCCGTCGGACGTCGAGGCGAAGGCCCTGACGCACTCGACGGCGAAGTGGCCGTGGCTGCGCGAGCGCGTGCGCGCCGCCGTCGGACCGGGCCACCACGTGGTGCGCCTCAGCTACGGACGCATCGGCGCGACGACGGAGCCCGACCTCGACCGCGTCGTCGCCGACGCGTCACGGCTGTTCGGCGTGGACCTGCACGGCCGCGTGCTCGGGCACGTCGTGACGCGCTGGAACGGCGCGCTGCCCCCGCCCACCCCCGCGTACCGCCGCGAGGTCGCGGCGTTCGTCGAGCGGGTCGACGCCGTCCCCGGGCTCGGCGTGACGGGTGGCTGGATCGCCGGCACGGGGCTTGCGGCGATCGTCGCGCACGCCCAGGAATGCGCCCGGGGCCTCGCCGTCCTCGACTGAGGCAATCCTTACCGGAATCCCGAGAAATGCGGCGTCAAATGCGCTCGCGAATTGTCCTGACATCGTGTCCGGAAGTTCCTGACCGCGCGTCAGGACCACGTCACTCCCGCACGTATTCCCGGCAGCGTGACGTGCGCATTTCCGTGGAATGCCGAAGTGGGGAGAGACTGGGACCGTGAGCCCTGCAGGTACCCCTCCCCTCCGCGTGGGCACGCGCGGCAGCGCCCTCGCGACGACCCAGTCCGGCCACGTCGCCCGCCGCCTCGAGGAACTGACCGGCCGGGACGTCGAGCTCGTCCGCGTCCGCACCGACGGCGACGTCCTCACCGGGTCGCTCGCCCAGATGGGCGGCACCGGCGTGTTCGTCAACGCGCTGCGCGAGGCGCTGCTCGACGGACGGTGCGACGTCGCCGTCCACTCCCTCAAGGACCTCCCGACCGAGCCCGCCCCCGGGCTGACCGTCGTGACGCCGGAGCGCGAGAACCCGCGCGACGTCCTGTGCGCCCGCGGCGGTCTCACCATCACGACGCTCCCGCGCGGCGCGCGCGTCGGTACGGGGTCGCCGCGCCGCGCCGCGCAGCTCCGCTCCGTCCGGCCGGACCTCGACGTCGTCGACATCCGTGGGAACGTCGACACGCGCCTCGCCCGGGCTCTCGGCCCCGACGCCGACCTCGACGCCGTCGTGCTCGCCTACGCGGGGCTCGCGCGGCTCGGCCGGCTCGACGCGGTGTCCGAGGTCGTCGACACCGCGATCATGGCGCCCGCCGCCGGGCAGGGCGCCCTCGCGGTGGAGGTGCGCACGGCGTCGCTCGACGACCCCGTGCTCGCGCGCGCCCTGCACGACCTCGACCACGAGCCGACGCGCCTCGCCGTGCTCGCCGAGCGGTCGCTGCTCGCGCGCCTGGAGGCCGGCTGCGCCGCGCCCGTCGGCGCGCACGCCCTGGTCGAGGACGGCGAGGTCGTCCTGACGGCCGTCGTCGCCCGGGTCGACGGCGTCGAGCAGCTCACGCACTCCGGTCGCACGACGGTCCCGGTCGGTGCCTCGTCGCAGGACGCGCGGGACGACGCCGCGCGCGCCCTCGGCGCCCGCGTCGCCGACGCGCTCCTCGCCGACGGCGCCGCCCGCCTCGCCCCGCTCCGCGAGACCGGCTCCGGGCCCGGAGCCGGGGCTGGGTCCGAGTCCGGGACCGTGACCGGGACGGCCCCGGCGACGACGCGACAGGCCACGGACGCCGACGCCGTCCCGTCGCCCGACCGCGCCGTCGAGACCGCGCGCGAGCAGCTCCGCGACGGCGGCTACCGCGGCGAGGCGGAATGAGCCCGGGCCCCCTGCGCGACCCGTCGCGCGGCCCCGCACCCGTCGTGCCGCCCCCGCCCGGGCGACCGAGCCCGCACGGCGACGCCGAGGCCGCCACCCTGGCGTCGGTCCCGCGTGCCGCGGGCTCGACGCTCGCCGGCCGCACGGTCCTCGTCCCCCGCGCGCCCGAACGCGCCGCGGGGCTCGCCGCGACGCTCCGCGACGCCGGCGCGCGCGTCCTCGTCAGCCCCGCGATCGAGCGCGCCCGGGTCGAGGACACCGCCCCGGTGGACGGCGCCGTCGCCCGCCTCGCGCACGGCGACTTCGCCTGGGTCGTCGTGACGAGCGTCAACGCGATCGACGAGCTCGTCGCGAGCGCCGCCCGCCAGGGCGTCCACCTGGGTGACGCCGCCCGCCGAGCCCGCTGGGCCGCCGTCGGGCCTGCGACCCGCCGCGCCCTGGAGGCCGTCGGCGTCCAGGTCGACCTCGAGCCGACCGAGAACTCCGCCCGCGGCCTGGTCGCCGCCTTCACGACCCTCGCCGCGACCGACCACGCCTCTACCTCACCGAACCAGGGCTCTCCTTCGCCGAACCAGGGCTCTACCTCGGCCGACCAGGGCTCTCCCTCGCGAGGTAGAGGTGTGGTCCTGCTGCCGCAGGGGGACCTCGCCGCACCGACGATGCACGACGGCCTGCACGACCTCGGGTACGTCCCGCACGTCGTCACCGTCTACCGCACCGTCACGCATGCGCTCGCGCCGGACGTCGTCGCGGCGTGGCGCGCCGGCGAGGTGGACGCCGTCGTGCTCACCTCGGGGAGCGTCGCGCGCGAGGTGGCACGTCAGCTCGGCCCGCGCGACGACGTCGTGGGCGTCGCGATCGGCGATCCGACCGCCCGGGCGGCGCGCGCCGTCGGGCTGCGGCTCGACGCCGTCGCGGAGCGCCCGACCGACGCCGCGCTGGCCGACGCGCTCGGGGACGCGCTCGCCGCCACCGGCTCCGCCACCCGCACGGCCGCCCTGCCCGACGACCCGGCCGCTCCCCCGGCCGCCGGCACGACCGGCGTCGACCCGACCTCCGAAGGAGACCCCTCGTGACCCACCAGCTCCCCGTCGGGCACCACCGGCCGCGCCGCCTGCGCACGAGCCCGCGCGTACGGCGTCTCGTGACCGAGACGCGCGTGCACGCGTCGGACCTCGTGCTGCCGCTGTTCGTCAAGGAGGGCCTCGACGCGCCGCGGCCGATCTCGTCGATGCCGGGCGTCGTGCAGCACACCGAGGCGACGCTCGCGGACGCCGTGCGCGACGCCGCGCGCGCCGGGGTCGGTGGCGTCATGCTGTTCGGCATCCCCGCGGAGCGCGACGCGACCGGGACGCAGGCCGACGCCGAGGACGGGATCCTGCAGCGCGGCATCCGGGTCGCGGTCGAGGCGGCGCGCGAGCACGCCGGCGGCGGGCCGGTCGTCATGGCCGACACGTGCCTGGACGAGTTCACCGACCACGGGCACTGCGGCGTGCTGACGACCGGGCGCGACGGGTCCGTCGTCGTCGACAACGACGCGACGCTCGACCGCTACGCGTCGATGGCCGTCGCGCAGGCGCGCGCGGGCGCGGACGTCGTCGCGCCGTCGGGGATGATGGACGGCCAGGTCGGCGTGATCCGGGAGGCGCTGGACGCCGCAGGGTTCGACGACGTCGGGATCCTCGCGTACTCCGCGAAGTACGCGAGCGCGTTCTACGGGCCGTTCCGGGAGGCCGTGGACTCGGCGCTCCAGGGCGACCGCCGCACGTACCAGATGGACGCGGCCAACGCGCGCGAGGGGCTGCGGGAGGCGGACCTCGACCTCGCGGAGGGCGCGGACATGGTGATGGTGAAGCCGGCCGGGTCGTACCTCGACGTGCTCGCGGCGGTCGCGGAGATGTCGCCGGTGCCCGTCGCGGCGTACCAGGTGTCGGGCGAGTACGCGATGATCGAGGCCGCCGCCGCGAACGGGTGGATCGACCGGCGCGGCGCGATCACGGAGTCGGTGCTCGGCATCAAGCGCGCCGGCGCGGACGTGATCCTCACGTACTGGGCGACGGAGCTCGCGGGCTGGCTGGACGAGAACGAGGGAAGGACGCGGGCATGACGGACACCGGAGGCTTCGGGACGGCCGAGGCGGTCCAGGCGGAGAACGCGGCGCTGTTCGGCGCGCCGGGCGCGGGCGGGGCGGACAACCACGCCGCGTTCGTCCGCGCGCAGGGCGTGCTCCCGGGCGGCGTGAGCTCGCCGGTCCGCGCCTACGGGTCCGTGGGCGGCGACCCGCGGTTCCTCGCGTCGGCGCGCGGCCCGTACGTCACCGACGTCGCGGGGCGCGAGTACGTCGACCTCGTGTGCTCGTGGGGTCCCGCGCTGCTGGGGCACGCGCAGCCCGACGTCGTCGCCGCGGTCCAGGAGGCGGCGGGGCGCGGGCTGTCGTTCGGCGCGCCGACGCTCGGCGAGGTCGAGCTCGCGGAGGAGATCCGCCGTCGGGTGCCCGCCGCGGAGCGCGTGCGCCTCGTGTCGACCGGCACGGAGGCGACCATGACCGCGATCCGCCTCGCGCGCGGCGTGACCGGGCGCGACGTCGTCGTGAAGTTCGCCGGCTGCTACCACGGGCACGTGGACGCGCTGCTCGCCGAGGCGGGATCCGGCGTCGCGACGCTCGCCCTGCCCGGCTCGGCCGGGGTCACCGAGGCGACGGCGGCCGAGACGCTCGTGCTCCCGTACAACGACCTCGCGGCCGTCGAGGCGGCGTTCGCGGAGCGCGGCTCCGAGATCGCGGCCGTCATCACCGAGGCGTCGCCCGCGAACATGGGCGTCGTCCCGCCCGCGGAGGGCTTCAACGAGGGCCTGCGCCGCATCACGGCGGCGCACGGCGCGCTGCTGATCCTCGACGAGGTGCTCACGGGCTTCCGCGTCGGGCCGAGCGGCTGGTGGGGCCTCGAGAACGCGGTGCTGCGCGGCCAGGGCGCGGACGGCTACACGCCCGACCTGTTCACCTTCGGCAAGGTCGTGGGCGGCGGGATGCCCGTCGCCGCGGTCGGGGGTCCGGCGACCGTCATGGACCAGCTCGCGCCGCTCGGGCCCGTCTACCAGGCGGGCACCCTGTCCGGGAACCCGGTCGCCGTCGCGGCCGGCCTCGCGACGCTGCGCCTCGCCGACGACGCCGTGTACGCGCGCGTGGACGAGGTCGCGGGCGTGCTGTCGTCGGCCGTGGGCTCGGCGCTCGACGCGGCGGGCGTGCCGCACCGCGTGCAGCGCGCGGGGTCCCTGTTCTCCGTGTTCTTCGGCGACCTCGCCGCGACCGCGGGCGTGCGCGACTACGCGCAGGCCCAGGCGCAGGAGACCTTCCGGTACCGCGCGTTCTTCCACGCGATGCTCGACGCCGGGGTCAGCCTGCCGCCGTCGGTGTTCGAGGCGTGGTTCGTCTCCGCCGCCCACGACGACGCCGCGGTGACCCGCATCCTCGACGCCTTCCCCGCCGCAGCCCGCGCCGCCGCGGAGGCCCGCCCCGCCTGACCCCCGCTAGGCGCCGAACACGACGTCGGTGTCGTTATCCGGCGGATAACGACACCGACGTCGTGTTCGACGCCGCGGGATCGCGTGCTCGGCCGCGGGGCCGCGGGGCCGCGGCCTCAGGTCAGTACGTCGCGGCCTGCCCTGCTCGCCTGCCGAGCGAGCGGATCTGGAAGCCGAACGCGATGAGCATGACGCCCCAGAGGATCGCGAAGATCGCGAGGATCCAGACGATGGAGACCAGCCCGGCGTTGACGTTGAACAGGACCAGCAGACCGAAGACGAGACCCAGCAGGCCGGCGAAGACTCCCCAGCCCCAGCCGCTGCCGGGGACCTTGCGCAGGTCGAGGCTCGCGACGGTCTGGAACAGGCCGTAGACGACGGCCCAGAAGCCGATGATCCACGTGAGGACGATCGCGGTCTTGCCCGGCCAGACGAGCAGCACGATGCCGACGGCCAGGCTGAGGACGCCCATGGTCACGAGGAACGCGGTGCCGCTGCCGGTCCCGCGGCGCCGGATGCCCTCGATGATCTCGACGATCCCGTCGACGACCGCGAAGATGCCGATGACCCAGATGATCACGGCCGCGGTCTTGTCCGGCCACGCCAGGGCGACGATACCGAGGATGATGGCGAGCACGCCGCGGAGCACTGGCCAGTACCAGACCTGCTTCGCGGTGCTGGAGAATGCGGTGAGGATCGGGTCCTGCGTCGTCATGGTCACTCCCCGTGCTAGGTGACGGGCCGGCTCACCGGCGGCCTGGGGCCTGTGTCGCCTCCCGCTTCGCCTCCATGGAACACCCAGAAATCCCGCGTGTCGCGGCGAAGCGCGCGTTTCGCCCGCTCGCGCCCCCGGTCAGGCCCGCGCGGGGCGCGGCGCGAGGACCGGCGCGGGTGCGCGTCGACGTCGGCCCGACCAGACCACGAGGGCGGCCAGCGCCAGCACCGCCGAGAACGCGAGGACGGGTCCTGCGAAGAACGGGCCGATCCGCTTGTCGGCCACGACGGCGTACGTCGTGGCGTACGCGACGTCGGCCGCGGCCGGCTCGAAGGTGAAGTCCGAGACGATCTCCGCCCCCGGGTCGTCGAAGACCTGCTCGTGCGACGTGACGAAGCCGCCGGCGGCGAGGAGCGCGGCGAGCTCGTCGGAGCCCACCGACGCCGGGTCGACACGGCCCGCGAACCGCAGCGTGGGCTCGTGCGCGACGGCGGTCGCATCGGTGCGGTCGACCCGGTGGTCGGCCAGCACGTAGGTGCGCGTGCTCTGGGTGTCGTCGGCGACGACGGACATGCGCATCGGGTAGACGAGCGAGGCGCTCGGGAACGTGACGCGCAGGGGCTGCAGCGTCCCGTCGAACGCGGCCGCCTCCTCGGGCGCGAGCCGGGCGGCGACGAACGACCAGCCCTCGCTCACGTACGGCGTGAGCGCGGTCTGGATCGACTCGGGGAGCTGGAACCCGCGCTCCGTGAGCCACGACCCGAGCGCGCCCGGGTCGGTCGCCGCGAGCGTCGTGACGTCGAGCGGGCCGAGCCGCACCTCGTCGAGCACCGCGACACCCGCCGGAGCGCCGGCCCCGTCGGCCCCGGCCGCGCCGAACCCCAGCTCGGGCCACCAGCGGTAGTCGGAGACGACGGCGCGCGGCTGCGTGAGGTCGTCGAGCTCGCGGAAGACCTGCGGGTCGGCGAGCGCGACCTCGGCCGGCGCGGGGGTCGGCAGCAGCAGCCCGACCTCCGGGGCGTTCGACAGCGTGTCGAGCTCCAGCAGCATCGTCTCGGTCGTCCCGTCCCACTGGAGCACGGCCGTCTCCTGCGAGACCGACGTGTCGTACGCGGGCCCGTCGACGAGGCCGCCGCACGCGCACGCGCTCGCCGGCGGTGCCGCGACGACGCTCGCGCCCGCGAGCGCGAGCGCGATCGACACCGCGCGGGCCGCCCGTCCTGCTCCTGCTCCCCTGCCCATGCTTGGGAGGGTAGGGGCGCGCCCAGGGCCTCGCCCGACGAGCGCCGCAATCGTGATGAGGCCGTGACAGCAGCGTGACCCGCTGCTCCCGACCGTCCGCCGGGCGCGCCGTCGGGCCGGGGCCGGGCCGGGAGCACAGGGCCGGGGGCACAGGGCCGGGGGCACGGGCCGAGAGCACGGCCGGGGTCCGTGTCAGGCGACCGCCGCGCTGACGCCGAGGTGCACGAGCGCACCCAGCACGACGGCCCACGCCGTCACCGCGACGACGCCCCACGTGAAGACGCGGGCGCGCGGTGCGCCGAACCCGACCATGGCGGCCGCGGTGACGTGGCTCGGCAGGAGCAGGGGTCCGAGGAGGCTGACGCCCGGCACGCCGTACCGGTCGAACACCTGCCGCATCCGCTGCCGCTTGGGCGACTGCTCCGCGGCACGTCCGCGCGTGACGCCGGAGCGTGCGGCACCGATCAGCCAGACGACGAGCGCGAGGGCGATCGCGTTGCCCACCACGGCAGCGAGGATCGCGACGACGGGGTTCACCCCGGAGACGACGCCGAGGATCGCGGCGCCCTCCGCCTCGACGTAGGGGATCGCGCCGGCGAGGAGGACCCCGACCCAGCGCAGCAGGGGCGGAAGACCCTGGGTGAGCTCCTGGAGCCCGGTGATGATGTCGGTCATGGTGCGCCTCTCGTCGTGGGTGCCTCCAGCCTCTCGGTGGCGTCGGCGGGTCGACAGTGCGCCCGTTCACCGCAGGACGTGGGCCCGTCACCCCGCGGGCATGACACGTGTCAGGCCGTGCTCGTCGGGACGACCGAGCGCCCGTACCCTTGGGGGGTATGCATCAGTTACCCTGGTGGGGTATAGGACGACGATCGACCGCCGCAGTCGCGGCACCGCGCCCTGGACGAGGAGGAGAGCATGACCGACACCACCGAGGCCCCCGCCGTCGAGCACGAGCACGCGGCCCACACCGGTCCGCACGGCTACGCGTCCGACAAGGAGGCGTACCTCAAGCGCATGCGCCGCATCGAGGGCCAGGTGCGCGGCATCGCGCGCATGATCGACGAGGACGTCTACTGCATCGACATCCTCACGCAGGTCTCCGCCGTCACGAAGGCGCTGCAGGCCGTGAGCATCGGCCTCGTCGAGGACCACCTCGGCCACTGCGTCGTCGACGCGGCCCGCCAGTCCGAGCAGGAGGGCGCGGCCAAGGTCAAGGAGGCCGCCGACGCCATCGCCCGCCTCGTCCGCAGCTGACCCACCCCACCACCGAGGAGCACCATGAGCACCGTCACCACCCTGGGCGTCACCGGCATGACCTGCGGCAACTGCGTCGCGCACGTCACCAAGGACCTCGAGGCCGTCGCCGGCGTCGAGAACGTGAGCGTCGAGCTGCGCGTCGGCGGCGCGTCCGAGGTCACGGTCTTCTCCGACGACCCGCTCGACGAGGCAGCGCTCCGCGAGGCCGTGGACGAGGCGGGCTACGAGGTCGCCTCGCTCGAGGTGCAGGAGGACGCGCTGGCGGCCCAGTACGCCGAGCAGGCGGCGGAGAAGCAGGAGGCGCACGCGTGCGCGTGCGGCTGCGGCACCGCCCCGAGCACCACGGACGCCGCGGCCCCGGCGACGAAGACCTACGACCTCCAGGTCCCGCCCCGCGCCTGACCCGCTCGCGACCGGTCGGCACCCTGCGCGGCACCTGCCGCCTCCCGCTGACACGTCGCACCGCCCCGGTGCCCGACGACGGGGCTCGCCTCGCCCGCGCGAGGTCGCCTCCGCCGTCGGGCACCACCCCACGGGCCGACCGTCGCCACCGCGACGCGCCCCCGGCGCCGCACCCGTACGGCGCGCACGCCGCGACGTCCGCCACCCCGGACCGCCGTCGGTGACCTCCACCCGAGCACCCGTCGAGGAGTCACCCGCATGACCGCCCAGCCCACGCCCAGCCCGACGACCGCCACCCCGCCGGGCGACGCCGTCGACGGTCGACCCTTCGCCGAGGTCGACCTGGCGGTCGGGGGCATGACGTGCGCGTCCTGCGTCGCGCGCGTCGAGAAGCGGCTCAACCGCGTCGACGGCGTCACCGCCACGGTCAACCTCCCGCTCGAGAGCGCGCACGTCGTCCTCGCCGCCGACGTCACCGACGCCGACCTCGTCGCCGCCGTCGAGAAGGCCGGCTACACCGCCCGCGTCACCACCCGCCGTGATCTCACCCCCGTGGACGAGGGTTCCGCCGCGCGGCACCACGGTTCTCCTCCGGCACACGAGGGCACTCCCTCGGCCGACCAGGGCTCGACCTCGGCCGACCGCGGGGAGTCCGCCGTGGAGGCGACCGAGCGGCGGGACGAGGCGAACGGCGAGGCGGGCCTGGCCGAGCGAGACTCCGGAGCGAGCGAGCGAACGCAGGCGGATCGCGACCGGGGCGCCGTGCTGCTGCAGCGTCTGCGCGTCGCTGCGGTGCTGACGGTCCCGGTGGTCGCGGTCTCGATGGTCCCCGCGCTGCAGTTCACGGGATGGCAGTGGGTCGTCGCGGCGCTCGCGCTGCCGGTCGTCACGTGGGGCGCGTGGCCGTTCCACACGGCGGCGTTCCGCGCGGCGCGGCACGGCGCGTCGACGATGGACACGCTCGTGTCGCTCGGGGTGGTCGCGGCGACGCTGTGGTCGCTGTGGGCGCTGCTGCTGGGCGGCGCGGGCGAGCTGGGGATGCGGATGCAGCCGACGCTGATCCCGTCCCGCGACGCGATGGGTACGCCGGAGCTGTACTTCGAGGTCGCGGCGGTCGTCACGACGTTCCTGCTGGCCGGCCGGTACGCGGAGCACCGCTCGAAGCGCCGCGCGGGTGACGCCCTGCGGTCGCTGCTGGAGCTGGGCGCGAAGGACGCCGAGCGGGTGGTCCTCGGGCCGGGCGGTTCCCCTCGCACGGGTGCCGACGGCGCACGGGTCACCGAGCGCGTCCCGGTCGCGGACCTCGCGGTGGGTGACGTGTTCGTCGTGCGGCCGGGCGAGAAGGTCGCGACCGACGGCGTGGTCCTGGAGGGGTCGAGCGCGGTCGACACGTCGCTGCTCACGGGCGAGCCGGTGCCCGTGGACGTCGGCCCGGGCGACGACGTGACGGGCGCGACGGTCAACGCGGCGGGTGCGCTGCTGGTCCGGGCGACGCGCGTGGGCGAGGAGACGACGCTCGCCCAGATCGGGCGGCTCGTCACGCAGGCGCAGACGGGCAAGGCGCCGGTGCAGCGGCTCGCCGACCGCATCTCGGCGGTGTTCGTGCCGGTCGTGCTGGTGCTCGCCGTGGCGACGCTCGCCGGCTGGCTGCTCGCCGGGGCCGGGACGCAGTTCGCGTTCACGGCCGCCGTCGCGGTGCTCATCATCGCGTGCCCGTGCGCGCTGGGTCTGGCGACGCCGACGGCCCTGCTCGTCGGCACCGGCCGGGGGGCGCAGCTCGGCGTGCTCATCAAGGGCCCGGAGATCCTCGAGTCGACGCGGCGCGTGGACACCGTCGTGCTCGACAAGACGGGGACCGTCACCCAGGGCGCGATGGCGCTGGAGGCGGTCGTGACGCCGTCGGGCCGCGTGGCGCTCGACGACCTGCCCGCGGAGGGTCGCGCTCCTGCGGGAGGCGACGCCGACCGGTCGAGCCAGGCCGTCGTCGACGCGCGCGGCGCCCTCCGGCACGCGGGCGCGGTCGAGGCGCTGAGCGAGCACCCGATCGCCCGGGCGATCGCCGAGGCCGCGCGCCGGACGGCCGCGTCGCCCTCGACCGGCGGGGACGTCCCGGTGGGGGCCGACGGCGTCGTGATCGGCTCGCTGCAGGCATTCGACTTCCGCAGCGCCCCGGGCGGCGGGGTCGAGGCCGTCGTCCGCACCGCCCACTCCGGGCTCTCCCGGGGCGACGGCGGCGGGCTCACCGCGCGGCGCGTGCTGGTCGGGCAGCCGTCGTGGCTCGCGCGCGAGGGCGTGTCGCCCGACCCGGCGCTCGACGACGCGTTCGCGGTCGCCGAGGCGTCGGGGGCGAGCGCCGTCGTCGTCGCGTGGGACGGCCGGGCGCGCGCGGTGCTCGTGCTGCGCGACCCCGTGAAGCCGACGTCGGCCGTGGCGGTGCGTGAGCTGAAGGACCTCGGCCTGCGGCCGTACCTGCTCACGGGCGACGGCGAGGGCGCGGCCCGCGAGGCGGCGCGCGCCGTCGGGATCGCGGAGTCGGACGTCGTCGCGCGCGTGCTCCCGGACCAAAAGGTCGACGTCGTCGCGCGGCTCCAGCGCGAGGGGCGCGTCGTCGCGATGGTCGGGGACGGTGTGAACGACGCCGCCGCGCTCGCGACGGCGGACCTCGGGCTCGCGATGGGCACGGGGACGGACGTCGCGATCGAGGCGAGCGACCTCACGCTGGTGCGCGGCGACCTGCGCAGCGCCGCGACGGCGATCCGGCTCTCGCGCCGGACGCTGCGCGTGATCCAGCAGAACCTGTTCTGGGCGTTCGCCTACAACGTCGCGGCGATCCCCCTCGCGGCGGCGGGCCTGCTCAACCCCATGATCGCCGGCGCGGCGATGGCCGCGAGCTCGGTCCTCGTCGTCGGGAACTCGCTGCGCCTGCGCCGCACGGTCTGACCCGGCCTGCGCCGTCGCCGACCACGACGTTCGTCGCTGTCGAGCACGACGTTGCTGTCGCTATCCCGCGGATAACGACAGCAACGTCGTGTTCGGCACCGGGGGCGGTCAGCGGAAGCGGCGGCCCTCGTCGCGGCGGTAGGCGCCGACCGCGAGGGCGGCGAAGAGGACCGTCCAGCCGAGGAGCACGAGCCACGCGCCCGCGTACGCCGGCTCGCCCGTGAGCGCCTGGACGAGCAGGTCACGGCCCGCGCGCGTCGGCGTCGCCATCGAGATCGCGTCCAGCCACGAGGGGAAGAGGAACGGCGGGAGGAACAGGCCGCCCGCGAACGCGAGCGGGAAGAGGATGACCTGCACGACCGGCAGTGCCGCCTTCGCGGACAGCGAGTAGCCGATCGCCATGCCGAGCAGCACGAACGGCACGGACACGAGCAGCACCGTCCCCACCCCCGCGAGGAGCTGGCTCCACGTGACGCTCGCGTCGGTGAACAGCCAGCCGATGAGGATCAGCGGCACGAGCCCGAACAGCGAGAAGATCCCGCCGTTGAGCACGCGCGCCGCCATGCGCGGCGTCGGGCCCGCGGGCAGCGAGCGCACGAACGGGTCGAACGGGAGCTGCCGGTCCTCCGCGACGCCGAGCCCGTAGGTGAACAGGCTCGCCGAGCAGATCGCGAACAGGCCGAGCGACGCGACGGCCGTCGTCGCGGCCACCGGGTTCTGCGCGACCTCCTTCTGCGGCACGACGAAGAAGAACATCGCGAGCGCCGGGAACAGCAGGTTGCCCAGCACGGCGACCGGCACGCGCACCGTCTCCAGGAACTGGTACTTGAGGTGCAGCCAGGTGAGGCGCAGCGGCCCGGGGAGGGCCGCGGCGGTGGCGCCGCCGGGGATCGTCGTGGTGGTCATCGTGCCCGTGCCTCCGTGGTCGGGGCCGCGTCGCGCGCGACCATCTGCTCGAACGCCTCCTCGAGGCTCGCGCCCCGGATCTCGAGGTCGTGGAAGTCGACGCCCGAGGTGACGAGCTCGCGGACGAGGGCGTCGGCGTCGGGCGTGTAGAGCTCCTGGCGTCCGTCGCCGAGGCGGTCGGACCGCACGACGCCGGGCCGGTCGGCGAGGTTGGCGGTCGACCCGACGACGACCCGCCGCAGCGACACGCGCCGCAGGATCGCGTCGAGCGAGTCGTCGGCCTTGACCACGCCCTGGTCGATGACGACGACGCGCTGCGCGAGCGCCTGCACCTCCTCCAGGTAGTGGCTGGTCAGCAGCACGGTTCCCCCGGCGGCGTGGTACGCGCGGATCGCGTCCCACAGCGCCTGCCGGGCGCTCACGTCGAGGCCCGTCGTCGGCTCGTCGAGGAGGACGACGCGGGGGCGACCCACGAGCGAGAGCGCGACGGCGAGGCGGCGCTTCTGCCCTCCGGACATCGCGCCCGTCTGGCGGCCCCCGAGCTCGGTGAGCCCGAACTGCTCCAGCAGCTCCGCCGTCGGGACGGGGTCCGGGTAGTGGCCCGCGACGAAGTCGACGACCTCGCGCACCTTGAGCGTCGCGGGCAGGCCGGTCTCCTGCGGGGTGAGGCCCAGGCCGACGCGGCTGCGCGCGTCGCGCGGGTCGCCGCCGAGCAGGCGGACCGTCCCGGCGTCGGGCTTGCGCTGACCGCTGACCAGGGACAGCAGCGTCGACTTGCCGGCGCCGTTGGGGCCGAGCAGGCCGACGAGCTCGCCCGCCCCGACGGTCAGGGACACGTCGTCGAGCGCGACGACCGTGCCGAAGCGTCGCGTCACGTGGTCGACGGCGACCACGGGTCGGGCGGGGTCGGTGGTCGACGGCGCGGGGTCGGGCCGGGCGGCCCGAGTGCGCGGGGCGTCGTCGGTGCTCATCCTGCGGCTCCCTTCAGGAGGGTGTTCAGGGCGGTCGTGTAGTCCTCGAAGGCGCTACGGCCGCGGGCGGTGAGAGCGAGGTAGGTGGCCGGGGTGCGGCCCTCGTGGGTCTTGGTGACGGACACGTAGCCGGCGTCCTCGAGCTTGCGCAGGTGGGTGGAGAGGTTCCCGGCGGTCATGTCGAGGAGCTTCTGGAGCTTGGGGAAGGACAGCTCGTCGCCGGTCGGGAGGGCCGCGAGCGTCGCGACGACGCGCAGCCGTGCCGGGGCGTGGATGACGGGGTCGAGCCCGGCGTCAGACATCGGCCGCGCCCTCCGCCGACGCCCGGGCAGGTGCGGTACGAGTCGCGAGGCGCCGCCGTCGGGCACGCAGGACGTGCTCGATCACGGCCATGACGAGGAACCCGCCCCCGCCCGCGAGCGCCATGACGAGGTAGGTGAGCGGCAGCCCGGCGAACGTCGCGACGGCGGCCGTGAGCAGGATCCACACGCCGAGCACGAACAGCCCGCGGTCGCCGAACGCCGCCGCCCCACCGAGGTACAGCAGGCCCACGACGACGCACGCGAACGCGTTGCTCGCGAGCGACATGACCTCCTCCGACGCACCCGCACGGGCGAGCCCGCCGAGCACGAACCCGAAGCAGACGAAGCCGAGCATCCACGACCAGCCGTACATGGCCCCGGTGCGGGCGCTGACGCCACGCGTCCCCGCGGTGCGCGTGACGCTGTGGACGATCGTGAACGCGACGGCGGCCGCGATGAGGCTGAAGAAGACCCAGAACGCCCACGGCTCGGGCTGCGCGCCCACGACCTGACCCGCGCGGGTCGTGAGGCGCACGGTCGCGGTCCCGTCGACGACGCGGACCGCGCTCGCCCACAGGCACAGGTACCCGACGAGCCAGGCGACGCCCCACGCGAGGAACAGCAGCCGCGAGTCCGGCTCGGTCGCGCGGCGCGCGCGGTCCTGCTGCTCGCGGATGAGACGGAGCGTCTCGGCGACGTCGAGCGCCGGCTCGTCCGGCTCGGCAGCCCCGCCGCGGGGGACATCGCCGTGGTCCGTCGTCATGGTGGCCTCTCGAGAGATCGGAAAACTACTTTGCACTACAAACCTGTTTGCACTCTGCCACCCCGACCACCGCTCACGCAACCCCCCACCCGCCGAACACGACATGAGGGTCGTTATCCGGCCGATAACAGCCTTCATGTCGTGTTGGACAGCGGGCGGGGTCGTGCTCGGCGCGCTAGGGCCGGTGCGAACGTGCTCGGGGGCGGCATAATGTGATATCACTTTGCTATCCACGACACGCGCGGCCGTCGGCCGCAGGAGAGGACGGGCCCCGTGACCGAGAGCGCAGCACCCCCGCAGGAGTCCGTCGGCGGCGAGCCGACCGGCCGTCCCGTCGGCCACGACGGCACGCGCGTCGACGTCACCGAGCAGCCCGCGTGGTCGCTCGGCGCGGGCGGGGGCGGTCTCGTGATCCTGCTCGTCCTCGTGCTGCTCGGCGGGTCGATCCCGCTGTTCGCGACGGCCACCCCCGTCGGTGCCGTGCTCGGCGTGGTCGCGATCCTGCTCGGCGTCTTCCTGCTCACGATGGTCAAGGTCATCAACCCCGGGCAGACGCTCGTCGTCCAGTTCTTCGGCCGGTACCTCGGGACCATCCGCCGCACCGGGCTCGTCGCCACCGTGCCGTTCTCGACGCGCAAGCGCGTGTCGGTCCGCGTGCGCAACTTCGAGACGAGCGAGCTCAAGGTCAACGACGCCGACGGCAACCCGATCAACATCGCCGCGATCGTCGTCTGGCAGGTCGCGGACACCGCCAAGGCGAGCTTCGCCGTCGAGGACTACACCGACTTCGTGCGCGTCCAGGCCGAGTCGGCGCTGCGCCACGTCGCGATGTCGCACCCCTACGACGACGCCGAGGCCGGCGAGCAGTCGCTGCGCGGGGCCACCGAGGTCGTGTCGGCGGAGATCGCCGCCGAGGTCGCGGCACGCGTCGTCGTGGCGGGCGTCGAGGTCATCGAGGCCCGCATCTCCAACCTCGCCTACGCCCCGGAGATCGCCCAGGCGATGCTCCAGCGCCAGCAGGCGGGCGCGATCATCGCGGCACGGTCGCGCATCGTGGAGGGCGCGGTGTCCATGGTCGAGGACGCGCTCTCGCGCCTCGAGGCCGAGGACATCGTGACGCTCGACGACGAGCGCCGCGCGACGATGGTCTCCAACCTCCTCGTGGTGCTCTGCGGGGACAGCCGCGTGACGCCCGTCGTCAACACGGGGTCCCTGTACCAGTGACGCCCGCCGGGCCCACGCCGCCCGAGAAGCGCGACGCGCCCGACGACGGCGACCAGCCGTCGTCGGGCCGCGTTGTGCCCTCCGGCGGGGAGCCGGCCCCGCGGGAGGGCGACGCACCCCCGCAGGCCGAGCAGCCGGCGTCGGGCACGGGCCGAGCGCAGCGGCCCCAGCGCAAGTCGGTCCTCCTGCGCCTCGACCCCGCCGTCCACGACGCGCTCGCGCGCTGGGCCGGCGACGACCTGCGCAGCGTCAACGCGCAGATCGAGATGCTCCTGCGTCGCGCGCTCGACGACGCCGGCCGCCTCCCCCGCGACGTCCGCCCGCCCCGCCGCCCGGGCCGCCCGCGCAACCCCTGACCCACCGAGCGATCAACCCTGACCCGCCGAGCACGAGGTCGCTGTCGTTCTGGGGCCGAGAACGACAGGGACCTCGTGGTCGACGCGGAGCAGACCCGTGCTCGGCGGACAGCGCGCGTCCAGGCGGCGTCGAGCCCGCTCCCGGGGACCGGTGCTATAACCGGACGGTGCCCGACCTGACCGCGTCCACCCCCGCGACCGCGCCCGAGCCGCTGCCCGCGCCCGGCCCGACGGCGGCGCCGACCACGGGCGGCGCCGTCACCGCCGACGCGCACGACCGCCCGGACCGGGCGACACGACGACGGATCGGCGCGGAGATCTGGATCGTCCTCGGGCTGAGCCTCGGCAAGTCGGCGGTCTACGCGATCATCAACATCGTCGCGCGGCTCACCGCCGGGACCCCGCTCGGCGAGCAGTCCGCGAGCCTCAACGTGAGCCGGTCGGCCCGGCCGTACCTCGACCTCACGTACCAGCTCGTCGGGATCTTCTTCGCGGTGCTGCCCGTCGCGCTCGCGCTGTACCTGCTCAGCGCGCGCGGCCGTTCGGCCGTCCGGGCGATCGGGCTCGACGGCGCGCGGCCCCTGCGCGACGTCGGGTGGGGGTTCGCGCTCGCCGCGGCCATCGGCATCCCCGGGCTGGGCTTCTACGCGCTCGGCCGCCTCCTCGGCATCACGGTCGAGGTGCAGGCGTCGGCGCTCAACGCGGCGTGGTGGACCGTGCCCGTGCTGATCCTCTCCGCGCTGCAGAACGGCCTGCTCGAGGAGGTCATCGCCGTCGGCTACCTGTTCGAGCGCACGCGCGACCTCGGCTGGGGCCGCGTGAAGTTCGTCGTGTGGAGCTCGCTCCTGCGCGGGTCGTACCACCTGTACCAGGGGTTCGGCCCGTTCGTCGGGAACGTCGTCATGGGCGTCGTCTTCTCGTGGTTCTACACGTCCCGCTGGGGACGGCACCGCGTCATGCCGCTCGTGATCGCGCACACCCTGCTCGACGTCGTCGCGTTCGTCGGGTACGCGCTCCTCCCCCTGGAGTGGAAGCAGTCCCTGGGCCTCGCGTGACGGCCGCGGTGCCGCTTCGCGACTCCTGGGACGCCGCGGTCAGGCGATCCCGAACGCGCCGGTCTCCAGGTCGACCAGATGGGTCTCGCGGTTGCCGTAGTCGACGCCCCAGGTGGGCGTGGACAGCTCGAGGTAGTACGGCGTGAAGTCGCCCTCCAGCGAGTCGACCATCGCCTCGGACGTCCCGCCGAGGTGGTCGTCCGCCCAGGGGCGCTCCTCCTCCGGCGGCCCGGTCCAGTCCTCGTCCCACGGCGAGACCCAGCCGTCCTCCTCCCGGCCCGGGGCGAGACCCGCGTTCGGGTCGTCGACCCTCGGGACGAGGTAGGCCCACCGGGTGACCGTCATGTCCTCGCCGCGACGCGTGCCGAGCGGCGGGTCCCACGCGTTCTGCCCCTCGTCCGTCGCGACGTGCTCACCGGGACGACGGGTGTCGGGCGGGGCGGCCGTCGGGCCGGCCGCGAGCTCCTCCTCGGTCAGCCAGACCAGGGCGAAGCTCTGGCCGATGATGTCGCTGAGCACGAGCGCCTGCGGGTGCTGCCGGGCCGCGCGCAGGTCCACGACGAACGGGTCGTCCGGGTCGCTCGCGTCGTGCTCGGTGGCGAACTGCCCCTCGCCGAGGAAGTACGCCACGCCCGGGAGCCCGGGGCCCCGACGCTGGTACTCGGCCGGCAGCCGCAGCGTGACGGCGTGCCGCATCGGCAGCCCGGTGCTCGGGCTCCGCGGCCACGTCCGCGGCTCGATCCCCGGCCCCGCGTCGCCGATCCACCCCCAGGCGGCCTCGCCCCAGGGCGCGACGGGCGGCGGCAGCAGGTCCGTCGTCCCGACCGGTGACCCGTCCACCGCGTCCTGCGGGGTCAGGCCGAACAGGATGTCGTACGCAGTGACCACCGGTGCTCCTCGTTCTCGACGGACAGCGGTCACATGCTAGGGCAGCCGTCCCGCTCCCCCGCGCTCGTCCGGCTCCGACCCGCGCGCCGGCCCGGGCGACGACTCCGCCCCCGGCGAGGGCGACGGCGACGGCGAGGGCGACGGCGACGGGGCCGCGCTCGGGTCGCGCGGCGTCGGCCCGCCCGTGGCCGACGGCGGGGCGACGCCCGGGTGAGCGGCGGGCGCGCCGAGCACGGACCCGCCCGTCACGACGACGCCCGCCGCGACGGCCTGCGCGCGCAGGTCCGCGAGCTCGCGCGCGACGGCGCGCACGGCGAAGCCCGACACCACGTGGATCGCGCCGGTCACGAACGCGTACAGCGCGAACACGACGGTGACGAGCCGCAGCACGTCGAAGGCGTCGAGCGGCCGCGTGACGAGCAGGACCCCGAACAGCACCGAGACGATCCCGACCGCGAGCATCCAGGCCCAGCCCAGGTCGCGGTTGCGGACGAGCGCGGCGGCCCCGGCGATCGTGGTGATGCCCAGCACGAGCACCCAGACCGCGAGCACGTAGTAGAGCGCGGTGGCGGTGAGGTCGGGCCAGAGCGCCACGACGACGCCGAACACGACGTTGACGCCCGCCTGCGCGAGCCACCACGCCGACCCGACCTGCCGGCGGTGCACGAACCCCTGCACGGCGACGAGCACGCCGTCCGCCACGAGGAACGCGCCGAGCACCACGCGCAGCGTCCCGAGCTGCTCCAGCGGCTCGATCATGAGGAGGAGGCCGAGGACGACGAGGAGGCTCCCCCGCACCACGGGCAGCCACCACACCTTGCGGAAGGGGTTGCGCTCCTGCCCGTTCGCGTCGGGCGTCGCAGGGCGGTCCGGACGGTCGGCCCCGTCCGCGGTGCCGTGCTCCGTCGTCGTGCCACGTGCCATGCCGACCTCCCGGGTCCGGTCCTCCGCCCATGCTAGGGAGGCCTTGCTCACACCCGCCCGCCGAGCGGGGGCCGCGAGCCGTCCAGCATGCGGGCGAACCGGGCGAATCACCCGGAGGAATCGGCCAAATACCGCGCCTCCTCAGGGGCCCCGACCTAGACTCGCTCGCATGGCCTCCCCCGCCCCCGAGCCGAGAGAGCGCGCCGCTCCCCACGTCGGCGCGGTCGTCGAGGTCGGCTCGCTGGCACGGGCCGAGCAGGCGGAGCCCCGCCCCCAGACCGGCGCGCTCGAGGCCCTGCTCGCGCGTCGGGGGCACGACGACGCGGGCACGGTCCGCGTCGTCGATACGGCCGAGCAGCGCGTCCGGCACCCGATCGACCTCGTCAACCTCGTGCTGTGCGCGGTGGGCGTCGTCGTCGTCCTGCTCATGTCGGTGTACGCGCACGGCACCACGGCCGGCGTCGCGGAGGACGTCCGCAGCTTCTCGGACCTCCTGTACAACATCCTGTTCATCCCGGTCGCGGTGCTCGAGGGTCTCATCACGCTGTTCGTGCCGATCGCCGTCCTCACCGAGCTCGGCATCCGCCGGCTGGGCCGCCAGGTCGTCGAGTCGATCGTCGCCGCCGCGCTCGGCCTGCTCCTCGGCGTGCTGGCCGTGCTGGCCCTGCGCGCGTGGGGCTCGGACGACCTCGTCCGGGGGCTCTCCGTGTACTCGCGCGGCGAGTGGCGGCTGACGATCCCGGGGTACGTCGCCGCGATCGCCGGGCTGCTCACGGCCGCGGGGACCCGCACCCGACGCCGCACCGTCAAGTGGTCGTGGAACCTGCTGTTCGTCGCGATCGGCGTCGTGCTCATCACGGGCCAGGTGTCGCTGCCGGGCATCATCATCACGCTGCTCCTCGGCCGCATCGCCGGGCTCGCCGTGCGGTACGTCTCGGGCGTGCGCAGCGAGCGTGCCTACGGACCCGACCTCGTGGCCGGGGTCCGGCGCGCCGGGTTCTCCCCCGCGGCCCTCGTGCGCGTGCGCGACGTCACCGACGACGAGGAGCTCGCCGAGGCGGCGGACGACCCCATCACCGAGGTGGACGCCGAGGGGCGCATCACCGCCGAGGTGCACGTCGGCGTCCTGCGCGCACCCGGCGCCTCCGACGACGCCGGGACGGTCCTCACGGCCGACGCCGCGCTCGCCGCGCAGCACCTCGGCTCGGCCCCGCACCCCGACGAGGCCGGGGCGTCGGACGGGGCGAACGGGACGAACGGGCAGACCCCCGCGACGGAGTCCCAGGACGCGCCGTCCGACTCGGCGGCCATCGCGCTGACGCGCGCGGGCGACAACCGCGTCTACGCGATGCTCGCGGAGGACGGCGTGCGGCGTGACGTCGTCGTGCTCGACGGCGACCGGCAGGTCGTCGGCTTCCTCGCCCGGTTCTGGCGGTCGCTGCGCCTGCGCGGCAGCGAGGGACGCACGGCGATCTCGCTGCGCGCGGCGGCCGAGCGCACCGCGCTGCTGTCCTACGCGGCGCGCGCCGCGGGCGTCCGCACCCCGCGGCTGCTCGGCATCGGCGAGTCCGCGGACTCCATGGTCCTGGTCCAGGAGCACGCGACCGGCGCGGTCTCGCTGCGCGACCTCCCTGTCGAGGACCTCACGGGCTCGGTGCTCAACGAGGCGTGGCGCCAGCTCCGGCTCGCGCACGCGGCGGGCATCGCGCACCGCGCGCTGACGTCCGACGTCATGCTCGTCTCGCGCGAGCCCGCGACGGGGGCCCCGCAGGTCTGGCTCACCGGGTGGGAGCAGGGCGACATCGCGTCGTCCGAGCTCGCGCGCCGCATGGACCTGGCGCAGATGGTCGCGCTCCTCGCGCTGCGTGTCGGGGCGCGCCGGGCCGTCGAGTCCGCGGTGAGCGTCCTGCCGGACGACGACATCGCCGCCATCGGCCCGCTGCTCCAGCCCGTCGCGCTGCCGCCGAGCACGCGCGAGGAGATCCGGCAGAACAAGGAGCTCCTCAAGGAGCTGCGCGCCGCGCTGGTCGAGCGGCTGCCCGAGGCGAGCATCGAGCCGCAGCGCATCACCCGGTTCGGCGCGCGGACGATCCTCACGCTGACCCTGACGATCGTCGCGGTGACGGTCGTCGTCACGACGATCAACTTCGACCAGATCACCGAGGCCGTCTCGTCGGCGAACCCCTGGTGGGCGGCCGTCTCGTTCCTGCTCGGGATCGTCACGTGGTTCGGCGCCGCGCTCACGCTCGTCGCGTTCGCGTCGAAGCGCCTGCCGCTCTGGCGCGTCACGCTCACCCAGGCGGCGGGCTCGTTCGTCGCGCTCGCCGCGCCCGCCGGCATCGGCCCGGCGGCGCTGAACCTCCGGCTCCTGACCCGGCGCGGGATCTCGACCCCGGTGGCGGTCGCGACGGTCGCGCTCGTCCAGGTGTCGCAGTTCGTCGTGACGATCCTGCTCCTCGTCGTGCTGTCCGTGGCCACCGGCGACGGCGGGCTCGTCCAGCTCCCGTCGACGACCGTGCTCCTCGCGATCGGCGGCGTCGCGCTCGCCGTCCTGGCGACGCTCCTCGTGCCGGCCGTGCGGGCCTGGGTGCTCGCCAAGATCCGCCCGACGATCCAGCAGGTGTGGCCCCGGCTGTCGGAGATGCTGGGCCAGCCCGGCCGGCTCGCGCTCGGCATCGCGGGGAACGTCGTCATGACGCTCGGCTACGTGCTCGCGTTCGACGCCGCCCTCGCCGCGTTCGGGCAGGAGCTCTCGCTCGTCGAGGTCGCGGTCATCTACCTCGTCGGGAACGCCGCGGGTGCGGCCGTCCCGACACCCGGCGGCCTCGGGGCGATCGAGGCCGCCCTCATCTTCGGCCTGACCACCGCGGGCGTCCCCGCCGCGCTCGCGACGTCCGCGACGGTGCTCTTCCGCGTCGCGACCTACTGGGCCCGCATCCCGATCGGCTGGGCCGCGATGCGGTACCTGCAGAGGAAGGGCGACCTGTAGCCCGGGGGACCGGCCCGGGTCAGCCCTGGGGGGCGTCGGCGACCTTCACGTCGACGTGGTACTTCGTCCCGTCGACGTCGGACAGCGTGACGGTCGTGTCGTAGACCTCCCCGGACGCCGGGTCGGTGAGCTCGCACTCGACGACCTCGCCGTCCACCAGGTCGACGTTCTCCTCGCCGCAGTCCACGTCCGCCTCGCCGATCTCGGCGAGCGCGCCCTCCGCGTCCTCCGCGATCTTCGAGGCCGGCACGGTGAGGTTCGCGCTGACGGAGCACGCGGCGAGCGCGACGGTGCACAGCGCGACGACGGGCGCGAGGACGGCGGTACGGGTGGTGGTGCGGCGCATGGTTCCCCCTGGGTCTGAGCGGATGGCGCCCCGATCCTCGCGGACCCGGCGCCGGGGGCGCCACCTCGCGCGATGGTGAGAACTCCCCGCCGCTCCCCGCCGCGGCGCGACGAGCGCCGACCAGGTCGAGGCTCGCCCGCCCGGGGACGTTCGACCCGGGACGACGCGGGCGACCCCCGATAGGCTCGCGACGCACCCGCCGTCGTCCCCGGTCGCGCGGGCGCCCACGATGCTCGACGAGGTGAGGAGCCCGCACGTGAGGATCGGTGTCCCCCGAGAGGTGAGGGACGGGGAGCGGCTGGTCGCCGCGACCCCGCGCACGGTCGAGCGTCTGCGAGCGCTCGGGTACGAGGTGGTCGTCGAGCACGACGCCGGCGCGGGGGCCACGTTCTCCGACGCCGCGTACGAGACGGCGGGCGCCACGGTCGTCGACGCCGCGGCCGCGTGGGGCGCCGACGTCGTCACGGCGGTGAACGCGCCGACGGACGCCCAGGTCGCGCTCCTGCGCCCGGGCGCGACGCTCGTCGCGATGCTCGGCCCCGCGAACGACCCCGACCTCGTGCAGCGCCTCGCCACCCGCGGCGTCACCGCGCTCGCGCTCGACGCCGTGCCTCGCATCTCGCGCGCGCAGGCCCTCGACGTGCTGAGCACGCTGTCCAACGTCGCGGGGTACCGCGCGGTCGTCGAGGCGGCCGGCGAGTACGGCGGCATGTTCGCCGGGCAGGTCACGGCCGCGGGCAAGACGCCGCCCGCGAGGGTCTTCGTCATCGGCGGCGGGGTCGCGGGCCTCGCCGCGGTCGGCGCGGCGGCGAGCCTGGGCGCGCAGGTGCGCGCGTTCGACGTGCGGTCCGAGGCGGCCGAGCAGATCGAGTCCATGGGCGGCACCGCCGTGCGCGAGCCCGCGGCGCAGCAGGGCATGTCCGCCGACGGCTACGCGAAGCCGCTCACGCCCGAGCAGGAGGCCGCGGCCCTCGCGGTGTACGCGCGCGAGGCCGCCGAGGCCGACGTCGTCATCACGACGGCGCTCGTGCGCGGCCGCGCCCCGCGCACCCTCACGGCCGAGGCGGTCGCCGGGATGCGCCCCGGGAGCGTCGTCGTCGACCTCGCGGCCTCGGGCGGCGGGAACTGCGCGCTCACGGTGCCGGGCGAACGCGTCGTGACGGGGAACGGCGTCGTGGTCGTCGGCTGGACCGACCTCGCCGGGCGCCTGCCCCAGCACACGTCGCAGCTCCTCGGGACGAACGTCGTGCACCTGCTGGAGCTGGTCACGCCCGGCAAGGACGGCGAGCTCGCGCTCGACCTCGACGACCCGGTGCAGCGCGGCATGACCGTCGCGCGCGACGGCGAGGTGCTGTGGCCGCCGCCGCCCGTCGCGGTGAGCGCGGCCCCGGCCCCGGGGTCGACCGCGCCACCACCCGACCCCGCGCTGGAGGCCGCGGCACGCGAGCGGGCCGCCGCGGAGGCGGCGTCGGCCGCGAGCCTGCGCCGCCGTCGTCGGACCGTGGGCGCCGCGCTCGCCGCGGTGCTCGTGACGCTCGCGCTGTCGTTCGCGCCGCCGTCGCTCGTCGGGCACGTCACGGTGTTCACGCTCGCGGTGATCGTCGGGTACTACGTGATCTCGAACGTCACGCACTCGCTGCACACGCCGCTCATGGCCCAGACCAACGCGATCTCCGGCATCATCCTCGTCGGCGCGCTCCTCCAGATCGGCTCCGACGACTGGGTCGTCACGACGCTCGCGCTGCTCGCCGCGACCGTCGCGAGCATCAACATCTTCGGTGGCTTCCTCGTGGCGAACCGCATGATCCGCATGTTCCGCAAGGACGCCCCGGCGCGTGCGCAGGAGGTGGCCCGATGACCGCGACGTCCGTCGCCCAGGCGGTCTACGTCCTCGCCGCCGTCCTGTTCGTGCTGAGCCTCGCGGGGCTGTCGAAGCAGGAGTCCGCGCGCCGCGGCAACGTGCTCGGCATGGTCGGCATGGTCCTCGCGCTGGCCGCGACGATCGTGCTCGCGCTCGGCACGAGCGCCCGGCCCGTGCTCGTCACCGCGCTGCTCATCGCGCTCGTGCTCCTCGTGGGCGCGGCGGTCGGGACGTGGCGCGCGCGCCGCGTCGAGATGACGCAGATGCCGGAGCTCATCGCGATCCTGCACAGCTTCGTCGGGGCCGCGGCCGTGCTGGTCGGCTTCAACTCCTACCTCACCGCGCACGCCGCCGGGGCCGACGACGTCGCGCACCTCGTGGAGGTCTCCCTCGGCGTGCTCGTGGGCGCGGTGACGTTCACCGGCTCCGTCGTCGCGTTCCTCAAGCTGTCGGGGCGCACGCGATCGGCCCCGCTCCAGCTCCCCGGCCGGAACCTGCTCAACCTCGCGGCGCTCGTCGTGAGCCTGGGGCTCGTGGTGTGGTTCGTCGTCGCGCCGTCGATCTGGCCCCTGCTCCTGCTCACGCTCGTGTCGCTCGCGCTGGGCTGGCACCTCGTCGCGTCGATCGGCGGGGGCGACATGCCCGTCGTCGTGTCGATGCTCAACTCGTACTCCGGCTGGGCCGCCGCCGCGGCGGGCTTCATGCTCGGCAACGACCTGCTCATCGTCACCGGAGCGCTCGTCGGGTCCTCCGGTGCGATCCTCAGCTACATCATGTGCCGGGCCATGAACCGGTCGTTCGTGTCCGTCATCCTCGGCGGGTTCGGAGCCGAGGAGGGCGCCGCGCCCGCCGGGGGCGGCGAGGGCCCGCAGGGCGAGCACCGCGAGGTGAGCGCCGACGAGGTCGCGGCCCTCCTGCGCGACGCCCGCAGCGTCGTCATCACGCCGGGCTACGGCATGGCGGTCGCCAAGGCGCAGTACCCCGTCGCGGAGCTCGTCGAGCTCCTGCGCGACGGCGGTGCCGAGGTCCGCTTCGGGGTGCACCCGGTCGCGGGTCGCCTGCCCGGGCACATGAACGTCCTGCTCGCCGAGGCGCGCGTCCCGTACGACATCGTGCTGGAGATGGACGAGATCAACGACGACCTGGCGGACACGGACGTCGTGCTCGTCATCGGCGCGAACGACACGGTGAACCCGGCCGCGCTCGACGATCCCGGCTCCCCCATCGCGGGCATGCCGGTCCTGCACGTGTGGGAGGCCGGGCAGGTCGTCGTCTTCAAGCGCTCGATGGCGGCCGGCTACGCCGGGGTGCAGAACCCGCTGTTCTTCCGCGAGAACACGGGCATGCTCTTCGGGGACGCGAAGCAGCGGGTCGAGGACATCGTGGCGGCGCTGCGGGTCGGCTGACGCGCGTCTCGACCCGCGCGGCGTCGCACCGGACCCGCGGTACCGCCGTGCCGCCGTGCCGCCGTGCCGCCGTGCCGGGATCAGCCGAGCACGCGCTCGCGGACGTGGCCGAACGTGAGCGACGGCAGGGTCTCGAGCGCGCCGTGCGCCGCGACGTAGTCCTTGAGGTCGCCTCGGAAGACGACGCGGCCCGGCAGGTCGAGGAGCGTCTGCGGTCGCACCTGCCACCGCTCGACGCCGAGGTCGCACACTCCCGCGCCGTGCAGCACGTGGTAGACGAACTCGGAGCAGAAGAACCGGTCCTCCGCCTCGTGGCCGCGACCGAAGCGGGCGCCGACGAGGCCGCGCACGTTGTAGGAGAACGCGTGCGAGTCCAGCAGGAACTCGGTGATCCGCACCCGGATCGCCTCGTGCTGCTCCGGCGTCACGGGGACCGCGAGCACGACCCCGGGCACGACGTCCATGCCGCGGTACAGGCCGTCGTCGAACCGCTCGCGCCGGAAGCACCCGACGAACGGGTTCCCGGCCCGACGGCGCCCGAAGCTGAACATGAGCTCGAGCCCCGGGTCGAGTGCCAGGGAGGAGTGCGTGAACTCGTCGCGGGTCGCCAGCGCGATCGTCCGCGACAGGACCGTGCGGCTGCGGGACAGGACGACGTAGACGTTCACGCGAGTGACCATACGATGCCCGGGCCCGCAAGTGGAACGGGCTGTGAGCGTCTTTTGTCCGGTCAGTCCGCGGCGAGCGCCCCGACGACCTGCTCGGCGAGCTGCGGCGGGAACTGCGCGGCGGCGTCGCGCACGTCGAACCCGAGGTCCTCGGCGAGCGCGAACGCCCGGCCGGCGCGGGCCGGGTCGGGCAGGGACCCGTCCCCCGTGAGCATCATGACGCCCGCCGTGAACGCCGCGCGGCCGTTGCCGCGGTCGCCCGCCGCGAGGTAGAGCTCCAGGGCGCGCGCGGAGTCCCGCGGACGGCCCCGACCCGTCGCGTGCTCCGCCGCGAGGTTGTAGAGCGCCCGCGGGTGGCCCGCGTCCGCGGCCTGCTCGAGGAACGCGCGCGAGCGCGCCTCGTCCACGGGCGTGCCCTGGCCGGTCGCGGTGAGCACGGACAGCTCGAACAGCGCGTCGGCGTTGCCGCGGCGCGCCGCCTCCTCGTGGTCCGCGACGGCCGCCGCGGCGTCCTGCGCGAACCCGTAGCCGTTGTAGCGCATCCACCCGCGCAGCACGTGCGCCGCTCCGTCGGGGTCGTCCTCGGCGAGCCGGTCGACCCGCTCGGCGGCCTCCCCGGCGAGCGGCAGCCGGCGGAAGTACGCCTCGCGCACCCAGGACGTCGCCGCCTCGCGCGACACCGCGTCCGCCCCGCCCGCGTCGGCCCTCCGGTACGTGTCGACGAGCACCTGCTCCGCGTCGGCCGGCAGGAGGCCGATCATGTGCTCGTTGCGGACGAACGCGTCGCGCAGCCCGTGCGCGGCGGCGAGCACCCGCTCGCGGCTCACGGCGCGGTCGTCGAGCGCGTCGCGCGCCGCCTCGTAGGCGACGCTCCCTCGCGGGCGGGTCGTGCCCGACGTCGACGCCCCCTGGCCGGTCGCGCTCGCCGACGCGTCACCCGCCGACGAGGAGGCGGCCGCGGCGTCGGCTGCCCGGGCGTCGCCGGTCCCCGTGCCCGTCGCCGGAGCGGGTGCGCCCGTCGCCGTCCCCTGCTGCGCCGCTGCGGCCGCGT